>NZ_JBFUKT010000291.1:0-2309 GCF_056400705.1 Paenisporosarcina sp. P5_A11 | reverse complement strand
AGCTCACATTGCACCTCCTGATCATATATGGAATGATGCAGCAAAGAAATTTGCTGAGGAATTAGAGACTCGATCTGACGGACGAATGAAGATGGAATTGTATCCTGGTGGCCAATTAGGTGGAGAACCTGATATGGTTCAGCAACTTGAAACAGGTTCTTTAGATTTTGGATTCATTACAACTGCTTTTTTAACTTCAAAATCCGATGCATTTAGTGCTTGGTTTGCACCTTATTTATTTGAATCTTATGAAGATGCTTTTGAAGCAAAAGATTCTGATGTAGCTAAGAAAATCTTAGCAACGCTAGATGATCAAGGACTTAGAGCTATGGATTACTTTTTCTCTGGCAATAGAACGATGATGTTCAGAGAAAAAATTGAAACACCTGAAGAAATGAAAGGTTTAACGTTACGTGTAACACCAAGTCCAGCTTTGCAAGACTGGTATAGATATCTTGGAGCTAATCCTGAATCTATTTCATTACCCGATGTTTACCAAGCAGCTCAAACAGGTGTCATTGACGGAATGGAAATGGACTTGGATGCAGCAGTCACTTCTAATTTTAATGAAGTAACAGGATTTGGTGCACTAACTAACCACATGGTATGGCCTTCGGTTATGATTGCAAACGCTGAGAAATTTGATGCAATGCCTGAAGAAGACCAAAAGATTATTCGAGAGTCTATGGCAGCTGCATCTGAATACGCGACGATGAAACGATCTTCTTTAGAAGAGGAATACATGAAAACATTAACCGATCGTGGAATGGAACTTTATGAAATTGATAAATCATTATTTACCTCTTATATGGAAAAATATGATGAGGAATATAAAGCAAAAGATCCATTAATTAAGGAGTTCATTGATACATTCCGTAAGTAGGAGGATTTCTATTATGAATACATTTAGTGGGTGGATTGAATCTGTTGAAAAAGTAGTCGGTATGATATTAATCGCTGCTATGACTCTAGTAATTGCAGCTGCTGTTGTATTTCGTTACTTTTTCCATTCGCCACTTTTTTGGGCAAATGAAGCAAGTATATATATGATGGCGTGGATTACATTTATTGGAGGAAGCTTGGGACTTAAATATAAGTCCCAAGCCTCAATTACGTTTTTGGTAGATCGATTTTCAATCAAAGGTAAACGAATTCTAGCAATAGTTTCATATGGCATTATCTTGATTTTTATGGCTATTTTATTATATCTGAGCTATGAGTGGGTAATTTTAGCATCAGATCAAAAATCAACCTCGATGCGAATTCCGATGTGGATTCCATATCTTTCAGTTCCAGTAGGTTTAACATGTGCTTTTATCCATTTATTAAACCATTTTGTGGAACTCGTTAAGGGAAAAGTTCAAGGTGGTGAACCAACATGATATTTGCAGTTATCTTGCTATTTATTGCATTCTTACTTATTGGTATACCTATCTCACTAGTGCTAGCAATTACTTCAATTTCATATTTATTAATGGCTGATATGACTACATTATTGAGTTCAGCACCCCAAAAAATGTTTTCAGGGTTAGATAACTTTGGATTACTAGCCATCCCTTTATTTATGTTGGCTGGAGAGTTGATGAATGGTGGAGGAATTACCAAACGTCTTGTAGGTTTTGCTAAGGTATTTATTGGTCATTATCGGGGCGGCTTAGCTTATGTAGCTGTGGTTGCAAATATGTTCCTTGCTTCTATTTTAGGTTCGGCTAATGCACAAGCTGCAATGATGAGTAAGGTTATGGTACCGGAGATGGAGAAAGAAGGTTATACCCGTGAATTTTCATCTGCAATAACTTTAGTTTCGTCTATTGTTGCACCTGTAATTCCACCAAGTATGTTATTTATCATTTATGGAACGTTGACTGGAGCGTCTATTGCTGACTTGTTTATGGCGGGTATCATACCAGGTTTCATGTTAGGTGTTGGATTTATTATTGTTATTGGAATGATGAACCATAAACAACAATTTCCTAAAAGTGAAAAAGCATCTTTTGATACATTTATAAAATCTTTTACTCAAGTTTTGCCTGCTATGCTAATTCCTTTTACAATTATTTTTGGTATTTTAGGTGGTGTATTTACACCAACTGAATCAGCAGCAATTGCATGTGTGATTGCTTTTATTATTGGCTTTGTTTATCGAGAATTAAAATTAAAGATGCTTCCAACCATTTTGGTAAACACAGTCGTAAATACAGCGACTATTTCATTTTTAATTGTTACAGCAAATTTGTTCGGCTTTATCATCGCCTATGAACAAATTCCACAGTTAGTAGCAGAATCGATGCTGAGCATATCTGATAATC
>NZ_JBFUKT010000290.1:0-2310 GCF_056400705.1 Paenisporosarcina sp. P5_A11 | reverse complement strand
TTGCAAAGTATTAGTACTCAACAAATCAAACCTTATACGGAAACAGCAATAATAAAGAGCCATAAAGGCAGGGTAAAATAACTCCGTTAAAGCAATTATCTTGAGGTGAAAATATTCTAATCAAATCCAGCGGAAACGCTTGTAATCGCGCGTTAATCAATTGAATGCACTTTCGTTAATTATGTTATAAAAGAAAGGACTTATGGCTGGCATGATGTTCTAAAAACAAGTAAGGAATTAAAGTGTAGTTTCAATTCAGCTAATTGGAGAAACTACTACCACGAGTGACCAACAAATGTTACCACGAATTAGTAATTCCTTATAGTTTTTCATAGTCCTTATTATAATAAAACCCCTGTTTTAAGAGACTCAAAACGCTCCATTACTTCCTATTAAATATAGAAACATAATCAGAACATCTGTACACCCATGGGAACGCGATATATTTTCTTAGTCTAGTCCTTTTCATCTACTTTTTGCTGGTCATTACTATCAAGAAAGAACATGTTTCCTCTACTTCGATTCCGCTCGGATCAAATAAAACTAATTTCATAACAGTTAGACCGAATAAATTCAATAATAGCCAAAAGGTTTAAAAGATTCTGTTAAACCTAACCCTTTGTACTACCTTAATATTTCAGCGCCACGTTTTTTACTTGAGTATAATTCCGCAGTGCCTCTAGCCCTTTTTCCCGGCCAAAGCCGCTTTTTTTGTATCCACCGAATGGCTGGGCGATGCCACCGCCTGCTCCATAGTGGTTGATGAATACTTGACCGCATTGGAGTTGGCTGGCAACACGGTGAGCACGGCCGACGTTTTCAGTCCATACGCCTGCAACGAGGCCGTACGGTGTGCCATTGGCAATTTCAATTGCTTCTTCTTCTGTTTCGAAGGTGGTAACTGTCAATACAGGACCAAAGATTTCCTCCTGTGCAAGGTGATGACTTGCAGGGACGCTATCTAAAATGGTTGGCTGCAAATAGTAGCCTGATTCAGAACCCTCTACTAATATACGTTCTCCTCCTGTTGCAATTCTAATTCCGTCTTGCTTTGCCAGATCAATAAAGCTTTTAATACGCTCAAATTGCTTTTTCGATAGCACCGGTCCTAGATCATGATTATCAATTCCAGAGCCGATCGACAGTTTATCCATCATGGCTGCAAGCTCGCCTACAAAAGCCTCCTTAATTGACTTTTCAATTACCAAGCGGGATCCCGCAGAACAAGTCTGACCTGCATTTTGCACGATAGACTTAAGAACCCACTCAAGAGCCTGCTCCTCATTACAATCAGCAAAGACGATATTCGGCGACTTTCCGCCAAGCTCAAGGGTAACGGGAACTATATTTTTTGCTGCCGACTCCATGACTCTTTTCCCCGTCTCTACCGAACCTGTAAATGTCTTCCACTCTGTTGAAAGAAATGCTTTTTTGGCTGCTGTTACAGCAAGGTCGATTTCTTCTTTATCCCCTCTTGGAACAAAAGCTAAAACAGAGCCGTCCCCTGGATTCTTCACTTCTATTAATCTCTCTTTTTGCGGGACCTTCCATTCTCCGCCTATGAAACATCCTTGAACTTGCACATCGACTAATTTCAATTTTTATATCCCCCTTCCGCCATCCACATTTAAAACAGAACCTGTTACAATGGCAGCTTCCTTCGAACATAGATACACTAGAGAATTGGCAATATCAATCGGTTTAATTAACCTTCCCAATGGAACACTTTTCTTGAAAATAGAATCCTTCGTTGCTTCAACATCTGCTTCTTTCGCTGAAAATTGCGCTAGCATATTCGTATCTGCTGGACCTGGATTCACCACATTTACCCGGATTCCATACTCGGCTAATTCAATGGCCAATGCTTGCGAAAAAGAAACGGTGGCTCCTTTTGAAGCGATATAAGCATTCAATCCAGGACGAGGTCTCACCATGGATATTGAAGCAATATTTACAATGACTCCATTGCCTTGTTTTTTCATATAAGGTACGGCTGCACGGCATGTTAAAAATGGAGCTGTTGAGTTTACGCGCATAATTTTCTCCCAATCCTCCAAGCTAACTTCCTCGATTGGTGTTGCCGACTGTGCGATGCCCGCAATATTAACGAGCCGTCTATGCGCTCAAATTTCTCATTTGTAGCTGAAAAAACCTTCTCAACATCCTCTTCCTTTGTTAAATCAGCTGCAATTGGCAAAAAACGATCGCTTTCCTCTACACCGTCAACATTTAGATCAACAGCTGCGACAAAAGCTCCTTCTTCTAAAAATCGTTTCACTGTTTCTTTTCCCATTCCGCCCTGTGCACCTG
>NZ_JBFUKT010000289.1:0-2325 GCF_056400705.1 Paenisporosarcina sp. P5_A11 | reverse complement strand
TATCAGGCGTGCGCTCTAACCAGCTGAGCTATAGGCCCACAAAAAATTGGAGCGGGTGAAGAGAATCGAACTCTCATCATCAGCTTGGAAGGCTGAGGTTTTACCACTAAACTACACCCGCATTATGGTGGCTCAGGACGGAATCGAACCGCCGACACAAGGATTTTCAGTCCTTTGCTCTACCGACTGAGCTACTGAGCCACATTGAATTTGTGCTAAGCTTTGAATCTCTTTGTCAGCTTCTTTCGTTCAGTCAGTCACGTACTTTAGTACGCTCCTTCCTTTACTCAATTGCTTCCTCGACCTTCTTTGCTTATCTCAAATTCTTTAAAAATTACTTAATAAAAATGGCGGTCCCGACGGGAATCGAACCCGCGATCTCCTGCGTGACAGGCAGGCATGTTAACCGCTACACCACGGAACCATTTGGTTGCGGGGGCAGGATTTGAACCTGCGACCTTTGGGTTATGAGCCCAACGAGCTACCGTGCTGCTCCACCCCGCGATAATGTAATATGTACAAACACTATGATACAACGCTTATGTCGTAGTGGACATCTGCATCGGCTTCGCCTGCTTCGATGTTAATCGCCATCTTTGTTTGGCGATTTGCTCCACCCTCGCGATTTCTTTATAGAGAAAGTTAGATTGAAAATCAACCTTTCGATTTCTTTATAGAAAGCGAATTATAACTTGAGTGTCTTAATGTTTTATAAAGTTATTTACCACACACTTAGTAAAATGGAGGAGGTAGAGGGATTCGAACCCCCGCGGGATTTTACTCCCCTGTCGGTTTTCAAGACCGATCCCTTCAGCCAAACTTGGGTATACCTCCGAGATATATAAGTGGTGGACCTTGCAGGACTCGAACCTGCGACCGGACGGTTATGAGCCGTCTGCTCTAACCAACTGAGCTAAAGGTCCTTTAATAATGGCGGCCGAGGGGATCGAACCCCCGACCTCACGGGTATGAACCGTACGCTCTAGCCAGCTGAGCTAGGCCGCCAGGATCTTTATAAAATGTTGGTGGAGCCTAGCGGGATCGAACCGCTGACCTCCTGCGTGCAAGGCAGGCGCTCTCCCAGCTGAGCTAAGGCCCCTAAAAAGGGATAWAAATACTGGTCGGGAAGACAGGATTCGAACCTGCGACCCCTTGGTCCCAAACCAAGTGCTCTACCAAGCTGAGCTACTTCCCGAAGTTAAAAAATATGGCGCGCCCGAGAGGACTCGAACCTCTAACCGCTTGATTCGTAGTCAAGTACTCTATCCAATTGAGCTACGGGCGCTAAWTATRWTGTTTTAAAAGATGGTGCCGAGGACCGGAATCGAACCGGTACGGTAGTCACCTACCGCAGGATTTTAAGTCCTGTGCGTCTGCCAGTTCCGCCACCCCGGCACTTAAGAAATCTATGGAGCGGAAGACGAGGTTCGAACTCGCGACCCCCACCTTGGCAAGGTGATGTTCTACCACTGAACTACTTCCGCTCGTATGTTGTTATAAAAAATGGTGCGGGTGAAGGGAGTCGAACCCCCACGCCTTGCGGCGCTAGATCCTAAGTCTAGTGCGTCTGCCAGTTCCGCCACACCCGCAACTTAGTATTTWAAAAATGGTGAGCCATGTAGGATTCGAACCTACGACCCTCTGATTAAAAGTCAGATGCTCTACCAACTGAGCTAATGGCTCTAAAAGAATTAATGGTGCCGGCGAAAGGAGTCGAACCCTCGACCTACTGATTACAAGTCAGTTGCTCTACCAGCTGAGCTACACCGGCACACTKTAAAAATATWTGGTGGAGGATGACGGGCTCGAACCGCCGACCCTCTGCTTGTAAGGCAGATGCTCTCCCAGCTGAGCTAATCCTCCGAAATRAATCGCCCAGCGACGTCCTACTCTTGCAGGGGGAAACCCCCAACTACCATCGGCGCTAAAGAGCTTAACTTCCGTGTTCGGTATGGGAACGGGTGTGACCTCTTTGCCATTATCACTGGACTGGGTATTAATTTTTTAAGACAAGAYTTATTATATCAAGTCTSACGAGATTTACAAGTGTTTTTTATTWTWTTAAAAAACTATTTMTTGTTCACTCAAAACTGGATAAACGGGCCATTGAAAGCCATTCAAAATTGTGGTTAAGTCCTCGATCGATTAGTATTCGTCAGCTGCACACGTCGCCGCGCTTCCACCTCGAACCTATCTACCTCATCGTCTTTGAGGGATCTTACTTACTTGCGTAATGGGAAATCTCATCTTGAGGGGGGCTTCATGCTTAGATGCTTTCAGCACTTATCCCGGCCACACATAGCTACCCAGCGATGCTCTTGGCAG
>NZ_JBFUKT010000288.1:0-2347 GCF_056400705.1 Paenisporosarcina sp. P5_A11 | reverse complement strand
ATAGATTTTCTCTTCCCCCTTCGTTCTTCACAATGAATGAATGTTTTAGTAACATTACACCCTTAAATATAAAAGTTACATCAAGTTGTAATAACTGGGTATTGGGGTAATCGCAATTATTCAAACTTAAAAATGTATATTGGGACCTACTTTTTTATTTTTATTACATTACGAAGGAACCTTCCTAATAACGATAAGTAAGGATTATATATCCAAATTAAACACCTGTAATATTATTATTATTCAATATAATATATAAATTAAAAATTATTAGATTATACTACTAGTATGACATTTGACTTCACCAAAGGTTGTAGTACATTTCAAAGCTACTAATTGCAACAAAAGTATTAAAATTCAATTAAGTAGTAAAGAACCTTACATAAATTACCCCAATTAACTTAAAATATTAATATGTATATCTATAAAAGGTACCTAAGACCTAAAAAAAATGACTTTTATTGTTTGTTGTTTTAAACTAAAAAGCGTGATAGTTATTTAAGTCAATTTACAATGATTCACTGAAAAATATCCCTCTCCCCTTCCAGTCTATTCCGATTTGTCCGGTACACCTTGCATCGTAATGACAATATTCATGTGATTGTATTGCAAATCACAATCAYTGACAAACTCAATTTATCTGTTTATTTAAAGTTGAATAAGTAGAAACACATCTGCCTAAGGGGGCTTATCTATGTACGAGGGGAAAATAATTAAATTTTACCGCAAAAAAGCGAAATTAACTCAAGAACAACTAGGGAAAGGCGTTTGTTCAGTCACTCATATAAGCAAAATTGAAAGGGGATTAACTGAGTATTCCCCTGAAATAACTATTTTGTTGTCAAAACGGCTTAAAATAAATATAGAAAAGGAGCTTGCAAATTTAACGAACTTGAAAATAAAGCTCGATTATTGGCATGAGGTTATCATTTCACAAAACATGCAGGAGGCATTACGTATTTATAAGGAACTAGCAAACAATAAATTGTTCGAAATATCTGAACATATTATTTACTATGATTTACTTAAGGCAAAATATTATTTAAGACAAGGTGATACAAAAAAAGCACAAAAGCTAATTGAACAAATTCAATTAAACCCTAATAATTTATCTGTTTATGAAACAAACTTATTCAAACATATACTCGGACTTTACTATATGTCTATTGATGAACATATAAAATCAATAGACATATTTAATAGTATTGATTATAAAAGTTATACCAACCCTTCTGTCTACTATGACTTGGGAGCAGCATACCATAATGTTCATTCACCGGTTCTTGCGTATTATTACGCAGAAAAAGCACTTAATTACTTTAAGACAACAAATCATTTCTTACGTATTATAGATACTGAAAATTTTATGCTTATACAAGTAGAATCCGATCAATACCGTAACTTTAAAAATACAATTGAACAATATGAAAACTTGATTAAACTTTGTGATCTTTGCAACGCCTCTGATAAAAAGGCAAAGGTGCTTCATAATTTTGCATATGAGCACTTGAGAAGAAAGAAATATCAAATCGCTGGAAGGCTATACAAAGAATCAATGGAATTAAAAGACAATAAGTCGACTCTCTATTTATTGTCTTTAGAAGGTTATATTAGTAGTGGTCTCAAAGGAAAGTTTTTACCGAAAGAAGAATTGCTGAGGCTCGTTAACGAGGGCATGACGATCGCGACTGAAAATAACGAAGCACTGTATAAAGTTATTTTCACCTTGCATCAATTTTCGATTCTTCAACAGGAAGAAAGCTATTATAGTTATTTAATTAATAATGTTTTGCCCTATTTTAAGAGTCACGGTTACACAATGATTGCACAAAGTTATGATCGAGATCTTTATAATTATTACATTAGAATAGGAAATATGGAAAAAGCGTTTGAAATAGCAGACATTATTATTAATAATGAACTTGAAGATTAAGTTCCCTGTCAACTGATATCCCTCTGGCTCATCAATATTAGCCGCATTGACCATATTTCGTAGCAAAAGAGGGATTATAAGAAATAAGCCAAGTTCATCCAATAGTGGCCTGTTGGCTCAATTCCAACGATAACATCTGCTTTCTTAGCTTCCTTCATCGTTTGACAAATCTTTTCATACAAACGTTCAAAGCCTTCTTTTAATTGATGTACCGTAAAGGCTTTTCAATCACACGCCCTCGTTCATCGACAAAACACGCGTAATGAACACGCTTGGCAATATCCATACCGACAACGAGTGTATTTTCAGTCACTAGATTAATTTTTTCATTGCATTTAAACTGCATAGAGAAGTCCTCCTTGTTTGATGATGGGTCAATTTCGACGTTGACACTCAGCATCATACTAGAGGGCT
>NZ_JBFUKT010000287.1:0-2377 GCF_056400705.1 Paenisporosarcina sp. P5_A11 | reverse complement strand
ATTTTTACATAATGGAGTTGAAATGCCTTGGTTTGGACTAGGTGATTCAAAGTAGAAGAAGGACCAGAACTAGTAGAAGCTGTGAGATCTGCTATAGAAGAGGGATATCACAGTACTGAAACGCTGCTATTTATAAAATGTTTGGGCGAAGTATCCGTGAAGGATTAAAAGAAGCTGGTATCTCACGAAATCATTTGGTGTCAGTAACTTTCAAATTCACCATTTAGAAGATGTCATGAAAGACACTAAAGTCATTCCGATGGTAAACCAAAACGAATGACTTTTGCAGTTAGGTTTTCGCACGGCTGTTGAATTAAAACATAAAATTATTGTAGATTAGATGGATAGAGCTATAAGCATTGGGCAAGGATTGAACATCTAGCACTATACAATTTAATTGATGAAAAGTATCGTTCTAAACTTCAGTTGGATTTAGACGAGTTAACATACTCTGATTCATTCAGATAATGGGACACGAGGCACAATAAAAGCAGCTGCAGTCTAGGCCATCAGGTTCCTAGTCCGTCGCTGCTTTTTTTACGAGTCAATATAATAATTGATAATCAGCAAGGATTGGTAACCGTACGTTCAGCTTAGAGTAAGATAAACGTTAAGCCCGACGTAATCGAAGTCATAGTATATTTGCGTTAAAATTGGCGCACCCAAATTATGGTGATTAGAACGTAGGGACGTATATTAACGTGAGCATTCATTTTTGAGGAGATGATCCTTTACACGAAAAAGGTGGTATTTCCGAATGGATACTTGGATCGGCTTTTTACATGTTTATTTAAATATAAAGAACGCTGTGTTCTTCTTTTTCCGTTGTTTTCTGCTACTCTTAGATTCTTTCGAGAATTTTTCACATAGTGATGACAATTTTTCCTTGAGCGTGGCCTTCTTCGAAATACCTGAGCGCTTCCGGTACATCACTTAACTTATAACTTCTATCAATGACTGGTTTTACTTTGCCCGCTTCAAGAAGTTCTTTCATAAAAACTAGATCGTTTTGGTTCGCCCTTTGCAACATGTTGCCCATTTTCTTATTCCCAGTCAATGAAATATAAGGCCCTTGGATTATGGCTTCGGTTAATTGAGCTCCTCCACCCCCGACCATAACATATCTTCCATGGGGATTTAATGCACGCTTATAAGCTGAAATAGGATGGTATCCGTTAACAGCAAGAATCAGATCAAAACTTTGCGTTTTTTTGGTAAAATCTTCTTTAGTATAGTCAATGACATGGTCTGCGCCAATCGATCGTAGAATGTCTAAATTTCTCGTACTACACACACCAGTTACCTCAGCACCGAATGACTTGGCAATCTGTACTGCGAAAGTGCCCACACCACCAGAGGCACCATTAATTAAAACTTTTTGCCCCGACTTAATTTGTCCTTTATCCCTAAGAGCCTGTAGCGCTGTGACTGCAGCCATAGGTACCGCAGCAGCTTCCTCAAAGGAAATACAGGCTGGTTTTAATGCTAATACATTTTCAGGAACTGCTACATATTCGGCAAAACCACCCCAACCACAACCAGATAGATCTCCAAAGACATCATCGCCTACTTGAAACTGCTTAACATCTTTGCCTACTGCTTCTATCCGACCTGCAACATCACCTCCGGGTATAGTGTATTTTGGTTTTAGAAGTCCGAAAGCTAAGCGGGCTAAGTAGGGTTCCCCTTTCAAAAGAACCAGATTACCATAATTCACAGAGGATGCATGAATTTTCACTAGTACTTGATTGTCCTTTGGAATAGGTTTTTCCAATTCTATTAATTTAAGAACTTCAGGTGGACCGTATTTGTCATAAAATATAGCTTTCATCAATGTTCCTCCTAATTTCCTCCGGATTTCCCATTTTACTTATGGAAACTAATAAATAGCACAATAAAAACTGCAATAGAGCTTCTTATTAATATTCCGCGAATAAATTTTCTAAGACTGGAAGCTGAAAATTATATGGATATCGGAATTCAGGTGGCAACATTCATTTTTTCAAAACTAGTTGAAGAAATCTCTTTCCTTTTAAATTACTCTTTATTCTGATAATAGCATGAAAAATAACTGCGTTCACAGATGGTGTGAATTATCGTTTTCGATAAAATATTTACCATACTGCTAAGTTAGATGAACAGAATACTAATATTAATTTAATAAAAGTTAACAACTAGTGCTCATTGCCATCGTAATTTTTTATATTCCTCAGGTTCCTTTTTTTTCTGCACATATCCTATAGTACATCTTGAATTGGGGGAAACACCCATTTCAAGCAAATGGATAAATGACAGGAGAGGAATCAAATGGGTATTGAACTGACCGCAATACATTGGATTTATGTATTATTCATCTGTTTAATTATTGGCTTTATGG
>NZ_JBFUKT010000286.1:0-2467 GCF_056400705.1 Paenisporosarcina sp. P5_A11 | reverse complement strand
CATTTCTCGTCGTGACATTTACATTTCTTTTCATGACARTCATCTTTCCATTTCTCGTCGTGACATTTACATTTCTTTTCATGACAGTCATCTTTCCATTTCTCGTCGTGACATTTACATTTCTTTTCATGACARTCATCTTTCCATTTCTTTTCATGACAGTCGTCTTTCCATTTCTTTTCATGACAGTCGTCTTTCCATTTCTTTTCATGACAATCATCTTTCCATTTCACTTCATTACAGTTCCATTTCTTTTTATGAGAATCATCTTTCCATTTCTCGTCGTAACAATTCCATTTCTTTTTGCGGCAGTCATCTTTCCACTTCTCGTCGTGACAGTTCCATTTCTTTTTGTGGCAGTCGTCTTTCCATTCTGTTTTAATCTCTACTTCAGAACACTTGGAACATTTACATCCTTCTCTTTTTTCCCATTTTTTATCTGGACATTCTTTTTTACAACACTTGGAGCATTTACATCCTTCTCTTTTCCCACAATTTTTTGGGTAAAATCGCATTTTTGATTGCACCTCCTTTCGCTCGGATTTTAGTAAACTCAACTTTTTTGATCCACTCAATCCGTAATTTCCCTTATATCTATAGCATATTAAGTGATAGAAAAAGACTCTAGGCAGACTGAAGTTTAATAGCTTTTTTATACTATTAATTTTTTCCTTTATTTATAGAAGCATATTCTTCTTGCCAAGCTTTAAATTTGCATTTTTTAGGGAATTTCTTACCACTTCTTATTTGATAAATGTATTTTTGAGTCATTTTCTTAATTGTTTAAACTCGATGGATCTCCACTTCATGGATCCAGTCATAGTCATAGTCATATCCATTATCAATAAAAAAAGCAGGCTTATTTGCCTGCATTCCCTGTTTCTTATTCACTTGATTTACCGAGTTTGCCCCACACACAGCACGAGAGATGTAACTGGAAAATTCAAATTCTAGAATAACCATACAATCATTTGCCCGCTTTTATTACTTAAGTTATTGTGTTTTACGAACAACATTTATGTAAACTTAAATTCCAATTCTTTTATTGTATTTCAAAAGATACTTCATTTTTCCGCAAAATAGTAAACCCCTATCGTGGACTAGATAGGGGTTTGTAAAGTGGGACTATAATTATAATTCCTCATTGCGAGGTGATATTTGTAGCATTTCTCGTTAATGTTTGCTTAGCATTTTTTAAAAAGATTTGCTTGTGGTAAACCTAGTGGGTTTTTAACAATCGCCTAAAGATTGAATTCGTACTTGTCGCGTTTGTAATACTTTTAGTTTAAGTTCAAGTACAATTTTTTCACGTAGTGTATCAAACGTGTTACCCGCATTTACAGCATGTGGAGAAAAATCAAGTTCAAAGAAATTTGCACTAATTAACTCACAATATGGTTGCTCATTATAAAAAACACTATTTTCAAAGAAGTATTTATCTTGGCGTGGCGAGTCACCGGTTTTCGGATCTAAAAATCGAGATCTACTTCCTGAAGATCCACCTAAAATTGGGTAAATAAGAAAATCGTTACCCTTAAGGTCTGCGAATCCAGAAAATGGAACAGTTGCAATTCGATCCCGAATTACTCCATTACAATCATCAGTAGAATATTCAATATCTTTGCGAATAAATCCTTCTACAAATAATTTAGCTCTTTTTACTGTAAAGACGCCTGGACATACTTCTTTTCCAAATTCACAAGGTACTAATTTACATTGTGTTAGAAATACATCTTTTGACACTCGTTTAATTTCAACTGCTGGTGGATTAAGCGGAATATTTGCTTCCACAACAATTGAAAGTGTGGTCTCAGCTAATACAGCTGGAACTTTAATAACCGGTTGAGTATCCTTGCGAAGGACGCAAGGTTTTGCTTTTTCATCATGTAAAGGTACTTGATTTATTCCCTCTACTGGACAAGGCATCATAATGGGATCCGAAGAATTTGTATTGTTATTTTGATTCATCCTTTTCACCTCCTATCATTCTTTAAAAATTTTTTCACATTACCTTCTGTAAATTGTCAATTTAAGTCGAACATTTAGATGGTTCATGAATACTCTAAAGGCATAGTTATAGTTACGCAGAATGAATTTCAAAAGAACCTTCTTCAACATGCCTTCACTACTTTGTAACCTATTGAGCAGCACTTTTAATTATCTATTGTTCGATTTAATATAATAATCTACATTTTCAATATATGTTTCAGATGACATTAGTGTATATGCATATATAATAKGTATTTCAATATTTTTTTGTTTTGATGCAGAAAGATTTCTTAAGAGATGTGGAATGTTAGGTCTTAATCAAATAAACGATCCAGTTATTTACCATCTAAATAAAACAGATTTAAGGTAAAGCACCTTAAATCTGCTATTTTTGGTTTAAAAGGTCCACACTACATTTTTTATTTATAAAATGAAAAGTTTTCAGTCAACAACCTTGCCTACAGACGCAGCTCTCACC
>NZ_JBFUKT010000285.1:0-2650 GCF_056400705.1 Paenisporosarcina sp. P5_A11 | reverse complement strand
ACATAGCCTAATGAGAACGTATAGAATAAAGAGCTTTACCTAAAACTTGTTTATTTTTTTCCGTTATTTCTTCTTTACGTGGAATGGGCTCGTATAAGTTATCTGGATCTAACCATGTTGGAATCAAAGTCACTGGTGATTCTACTTGCCATTGATCTAGCCATTCTTTGGGCAAGTTACCTTGTGGGAGCGGAATTTCGTTCATTTCCATCCATAATAGCGACCAAGCTCTAGGAACAACTCGCCAAATGTCATATCCACCACCACCAACTGCAATCCATTTCCCATCACAATATTCATGAGCTAACTTATGGGCTAGTTTTGGAATCTCATGATAGATTTTCATAGTCCCATAAAGATGGGTGAGGGGGTCGAGGTAATGAGCATCTGCACCATTTTGACTAATGATAACGTCTGGTTTGAAATGTTCAGCTATTTCGCGAAAAGCTGTCATGTAAAGTTCTAAAAAAGATTCGTCTTCTGTAAATGCATCGATAGGCAAATTAAATGATGTGCCGTATCCTTGACCAGAGCCTCTCTCAGTAACGTTTCCGGTTCCTGGGAACAAATAGCGGCCTGTCTCATGAATCGAGATTGTACACACGTCAGGGTCCTCATAGAAACTCCACTGAACACCATCTCCATGATGAGCATCAGTATCAATATAGAGAACACGAGCTTTATATTTTTGTTGTATGTATTTGATTGCTACTGAACTATCGTTGTATACACAAAAGCCAGATGCACGGCCATGAAAGCCGTGGTGAAGTCCTCCACCTAAATTAAGTGCATGTGAAGCTTTATTCTCCATTACATAATCTACTGCAGTTAACGTCCCACCTACCAATCTTGCACTAGCTTCATGCATGTTTGGGAAAATCGGTGTATCGTCTGTCCCGATCCCAAAACTTTCGGTTTGAGAGGAAGTGACAAGTCCCTGACCCGCTTTTTTAACAATATCAATATATCTCGCATCATGCGCAAGTAATAATTCGTCATCAGTTGCTATACGGGGCGTAACAAGATCCGAGTCTGTAAGCGCATTCATTTTTCTTAATAAGTCAGTAGTAAGTACCAGTCTTTTTTGGTCGAACGGATGATTTTTAGAAAATTTGTAGCCTAATTGATCCTCAGAATAAATATAAACAGCATGTTTTTTTAAGTTGTCATTCCCGGCATGTTTGGCCATAGCACATCGAAACCTTCTTTACGTATATCTTCAATAATCCCAAGAGGATTCATTGTCTTCACACGGAATACTAAGATTTTGTTTTCGTCATTTTGTAAATCTGGATAGACAAGGACACTCAATACATTTGATTGATGATCGTGAAAAACCTTAGACACTTCAAATAATATCCCAGGTTTATTTGGTACACGGACTTCTATTTGTGAACCAGGTTGGTGTGCACCAGTTAATTCAATATATTTATATAATAAGTCAGTTTCAGTAATGATTCCAACTAATTTGCCACTACTAACTATGGGTAAACAGCCGATTTTTTGATCATAAAAAATAGTAGCCACTTCTTCAACGAAGTCCAGTGGGTGACCGATAAGTGGATTTTTGGTCATAATTTCTTCAATTGGTGTTGCATATATATCTTGCTGTTGATTATCGATTAAATTGGAGGGAGTAGCATCTTTAATATCTCTATCCGATAATACACCAACAACGTGACCTTCTTTATTTGTGATAGGTAAGTGCCGAATTTTATTTTCCAGAAGCAAATTGATTGCGTCTTTAATTGAATGAGTCGGTTGAAGAGTTAAAACATTTGTATTCATCATTTGTTCCACAATCATAGGAAAGGCTCCTTTACGAATTAATACATAAAACGATTCATAAAACGAAGTTGATCGAAACGTTGGATAGATTCGGTATCAATTCGTGATCCAATCTTCGCCATTAAACAGTTTGCTGGATGTGAACTTATCTCTGGTTCATCTGTTGCAAAATATTCTAAGCCACCGGCGTTCATCATTTTTTCCATAATTTTTCGATATTCCCATACATTCAAACCAGTTCCTTTTAAATCCCAGTGCCAATAATATTCGGTTGTGATGGTGATATAATCTTCCATTGCATCATCCATCATGGAAACACGAAGCAATGTTTTTCCAACACCTGTTCCTCGATATTTTGGTATTACTTCAATCGCTCCTAGCTCGATTAAATTTGTCATTTGTCCCTTTGACCAGCGCTCAAGAGGGTCCGGATACAAATAAGTAACATAACCAACAATGGTCATATTGTCCCGTGCAATTAAAATACGACCTTCTGGTAATTTAGCAATGCCAACAATGGCTTTATGTTGTTGAGTAGGAGGACGAAATGCAACCAAATCTTCATGGAAATCATAACGGGCAATATCCTCTGCCGAAATGGGTCCTTCAATAATTAAATTGCCGTGTTTCGTTTTTAATTCCATGGCATTATAGATTTTTTTATGTTCCATGAGTTCACCCCTGAAAATAATTACAATTACCCCTATTATACATGAAAAGAACAGAAGGAAAATGTTTTCAATATTTTTCATTTCCGTATAGTCGAAAAAGTAAAATTATTCGCCATTTACATTTAATTTAAGGTAAACTAGTATTTGTATCGTAACTGAGAGGGTGGTAGAAATGAAACTTGAAGTACTTC
>NZ_JBFUKT010000284.1:0-2651 GCF_056400705.1 Paenisporosarcina sp. P5_A11 | reverse complement strand
ACTCGGCATTGGGTTAACAGACTTATTTATAACATATTTCAAACATTATTTCTACTCTTGTGCCCAAAAACCCCTTTCGAATTATGCGAAAGGGGTCTTGATTTTATATTTTAGTAGCTTCCCATTCTTCTCGTAAAATACCCATGCGAATGGAGTCATAATATTTACCTTCGTAATAACGAACTTTGCGGATCCGTGCTTCCATTGACATGCCGAGTTTTTCACCGACGCAAATCATTCGATCATTTCCAGACCAAGTGGTAAATCCAACGCGTACGAGAGGCATTGTTTTAAACAAGCGATTCATCCATTGTCTAATTGCTTCTGTACCATAACCCCCGCTCCAATATTCAGGCTTAAATATGACGATTCCCATTTCAAGCCATAAAGAAGGTTCATGTTCCCAATAGTAAGACACCATGCCGACGAGTTCTTCATTTATTTCAATAGCGTAAATATGTTCTTTTCGAAGATAACGATCTTTATTTGATAGAAATTTTTCTAATGTTTGTGGTTTGTATGGATAATAAGGTGCATCCCATTTCTTCCACTCTGGATTTTCTTCTTTCGCACTCATTGCCCAAAGTGTACATAAATCGTCTTCATAAAAAGGTCGCAAATGAACCTTTGCTGATAAATCAGTCAAGAACTATCACCTCATAAATACTTTTTAAACCAACCTGTAATTTGCTCAAGTCGTGCATAACGTAGATTTGGATAGCCAGTACGCGACAAGTTGTGGTCAGCATCTGGGAAACGAACAAAGCCTGTCTCTTTTTTCATTTGTTTTAATGTGATATACAGTTGTTCTGCTTGCTCAATAGGACATCTGAAATCTTTTTCACTATGCAAAATGAGTAACGGTGTTTCAATGTGTTTAGCATATTTTAGAGGAGAATGGTTCCATAGTTTTTCTACATCTGTCATATCTGCTCCAATTTGCCATTCATTAAAATAATAGCCGATATCTGAAACACCAAAGAAACTTACCCAGTTTGAAATGGAGCGTTGTGTCACTGCTGCTTTAAAACGATTTGAATGACTAACGATCCAGTTAGTCATAAAGCCACCATAACTACCACCAGTTACACCTAGACGATTTTCATCAATCCAGTCATTATCAGAAAGGACTGAATCAACGGCTGCCATGATGTCTTCATAATCACCACCACCATAATCACCCCGAACTGCATCGACAAACTGCTGACTGTAACCATGACTACCACGAGGATTAATATACAGAACACCGTAACCTTGTGCGGCCAAAAGCTGAAGCTCATGGAAAAACGTGTTAGCGTACATAGCATGCGGACCACCATGAATCTCCACAATTAATGGATAATTCTGTCCTTCAACAAAGCCTGCTGGTTTCATTAACCATCCATGAACAGCCCACTCTTTAGCTCCTTGAAACATAATCGCTTGTGGTTGAACAAGTTCCACTTCATTTTCAAATGATTCATTGAATGATGTTAGCGCATGGCGTTCACCAGTTGAAATGGTTTGTAAATAAAGTTCACCGATTTTCGTTGAATTTGAAACGGTGACGAGCGCAAACTCTCCAGACTTCGCAACATCATAGCCGTATACATGTTCATCATCTGCTGTGGCTGGATACATCTCCCCTTCTAAAGATGCGGCGTATAAACGAACGTCACCCATTGTAGACACTTGGAAGTACAAAAGATTGTCTTCCGTCCATACCACGCTTGGCGCATTTGCCCCTTGTTGATGGTCTGCAACAACATAATCTCCAACCGGTGCATCGATGCCTTCCGTTAGAATTTCTCGAGAGCCAGACTTTAGATCATAGACATACAAATCTGTATGCGTAGCATTTTTGTAAGCAGAATCACTTCCGACAAATGCTAGCTTTTTATCATCCAAAGAAAAAGCTGCACCGCCAAAGTAACCATCTTCGTCAATGATTAACTTCTCTTCTTTCGATTCACTATCAACCAAATATAAAGCTTGTCGGAATTCGAAATCCAAACTTTCAGAACGATTGACACTGAACACTATTTTCTCCCCATTATGAGAAATAGCCTGTAAATCATAAAGATGATTACCTTGAGTAAATTGTTTCACTTCCTCAGTTTCGAGATCAATTACACCAATATGCTTATAGATGTCTTGAGGGAGTAAACCCGCTCCGTCCATTTTGTATTTCATTTTATTTACTATATAAGGTTCAGGATTTTTCTTTTCTTCTTTCTCTGGCTCGTCTGTAAAGTTCTTTCCTTCTTTTACAGGAGCCAAAAACCATATCTTCTTTCCACAAGGAGACCATAAGAAACTGCTGACACCTTTTTCAAACGAAGTAACTTTACGTGCTTCTCCACCTCTCGTTGATAAAACATATAATTGATTTTTGTCATCACGCGTAGATAAAAACGCCAACTGACTTCCATCTTGCGAATAGCATGGACTAGAAATTTTCTCCTTGCCATGTGTCCATTGTGTCAATTTCTTTGTCTCCAAATCTACATGCCATAAATTTGCTTGATAAGTATTATCTTTGTCATTAATTTTCGTTTGCACAAAAACTGCTTCTTGTTGATTGGGTGCTAAAGAAGGCTGAGTAACTGAAATCAACTTACTTAAATCTTCTATTGTTAATTTACGTTTTGTCATGATAATTCCTCCAAATG
>NZ_JBFUKT010000283.1:0-2666 GCF_056400705.1 Paenisporosarcina sp. P5_A11 | reverse complement strand
GTAAACAGTGTATCAATAGGCAAAGACAGACTTTTATTAATTACTACGGAATTAAAATATCTTGATGTGTAATCGAACTTGATAGTTAAATCTTTTGCATTTTGCAAACCATGAGCATAGAAGGTATAGGTTAATTGATCCCCCATAGTAAACGACTCTTTATTTGGTTTAGCGTAAATATATTGTGTCCCCGATTTCATATAATATATGACTTTCGCGATTGCTGTGTTCCCAGCCTTATCCGCACCTACAAATTGGAGCTTATTTACTGAATTAAAACCAGGATCAACTGAAATTTCTTTAGTAAACTTGCCATTTACATCGGTAGGAATGCCCCACGCTGGAGAGTTAGGTCCGTACCAAACATTATTATCGGTTTGATTTACATCGATGCCATTATCTTCCATTATGACTGCGTCACTATTGTACACACTTCCAGACAATGTAACTGTTTTTTGACCAGGTGCCAATTCAACGAATGGAAGATCTCCTTTAGGCAAAGCATTTGTATCATCTAAAGTAAATGTTGGGACATTATTATCAATGTACACTTGATCGGTCTTTGTATATTGCTTTCCTTCAAGATTGGTTCCAATGACCTTTATTTTATATAACCCATCTGTTGCTAATATGGAGGCACTTGCTATTGGTTTTTTTGTATTCCCTGTAAATGGAAAATACCTTCCAGTAAATGCACTTTGAATATATAAATCCAGATCAATTCCTGCACCAGAAGCATCAACTGTTCTAATTAAACCCATATCTTTATTTGTCTTTGAATCAACTAGAATAAAATCTAATGTTTTCATTGGTGAATTTAATCTAAAATCTAAATCCGTATTCTTTATACTGTAAGGACTCTGTTGACGATTTGTAGCAATATTTGGTGAGAAGACTTTGAAATATTCGAAACCTTCTTCCACTAGACGGAAACCAAATGGAATTTGATAATGATGAGTCGGATCTTTTTCATCCACAAAATGAATATATCCTTCGTACGTGCCTTTTTTTGCAGTTGTTGGAATTAACAGTGAGACAGGAATACTTTCCTGGCTATTCTTTTTAATTTTAACATCCTCAGGCAACACTAGCGACACGCCGTTTTCCTTCGCATCCATGGAACCACGAACCCCATCATTGTACTCAACCGAAATGTCATACTTCTCCATTTTGTCACTATAATTCGTGATTAATAGATTCGTTGTTTTTGTGATGTCTTCTGTAGCGATTGGAACAAAACCGTAACTAAGACCACCAGTTTGTTCATTGATCATTTCTTTTACATTATTTATAATATATGGCGTTTCATCTTGAACAGCCAGTTCTGTAGTAGAATTGATTGCATCATAAGGGTCTACCCTTCCTGCCCCTACTTCAAACACACTATATTGCCCCTTTAAAGGTTCGGCTGTATTCATTAGAACCGTTTTCACATCTGCAGGTGTATATTCAGGATGTGCTTGTAACAGCAAAGCTGCAATCCCGGCAACATGCGGAGTTGCCATGGATGTACCCGACATTCTTGTGTATGCAGTGGAATAACTAAAATTAGTTTTATCGTTAATATAAGACGGTACCGTTGATAAGACCGATACACCTGGTGCTGTTACTTCTGGTTTAATATCATATAATGTTCCAGATGGTCCTCTAGAGCTAAAGCTAGCTAATTCATCACCAGGAATTTCACTCTCTCCAAGAGCTCCTAATGTAATACTCGGTGTACCACTCGTGAATAAAGCATTGATAGCCAAACCATCACTATTTGTCATAGAGAATGTTGGAATATTTTCTTTGCTTTCTCCCAGATAAAAAGGAATTTGTCCTTCTGTGGCAACATTGTTGTATATGATGACGCCTGCTGCCCCGTTTAACGCGGCGGCTTTCATTTTATCAATGAGAGCATAAGTTCCACGTACGACGAATGCAATTTTACCTTTAACGTCTTTTCCTGCATAATCGGTTAATCCGCCTTCTCCTACATTAACAATATCGAATGTTTGACCAGATAGGCTTGAGAAATCATCCGTCCATGTTTTGGTCATTAATTGCAATGTACTATCAGTGGTTATAGCATTTGATTTGATTTTACTCGCAAAAGTTGTCACCTTAGTACTTGCAGAACTTGCACCTACAGTTAAGGCAAGTGCGGCTGCACCAGGTGAACCTAATGTGAACATACCATCTCCAGCATTCCCTGCTGCCACTACAGCTGTAACACCACTTAATACGGCATTATCAATCGCTAAGCTTGCTACTTCTAATGGATTGTTTTGGTTTGAACCTAGTGAAAGGTTTATAACATCCATCCCATCAGCAACAGAACGTTCAATCCCAGCAATAACCGCAGAAGTCTGTCCTGAACCATATGGTCCCAATACTCGGTAAACATATAAATCAGAATCAGGAGCAACTCCAGTTACTTTATAATCAGAATCGTTTTTAGCTTGACCAGCAATAGTTCCTGACACATGTGTACCGTGACTAGTGTAGTACGGTTTTCCATTCACTATTTCTGCTTTCCCAGAAGCTTTCCATTGGGCATATGTCGCTTCCATTGGATCGTTGTCATTATCTACAAAATCAAATCCACCCTTGTATACGTCTTTTAAATCAGGATGATTATGATCAATACCCGTATCAATAACACCAATCTTTATACCTTTACC
>NZ_JBFUKT010000282.1:0-2734 GCF_056400705.1 Paenisporosarcina sp. P5_A11 | reverse complement strand
GTACTAATACTTTGCAAAGCATAGTCTGAGAAGCCTTAGAATCCTTGTTAATGAAGGTTTTAGGGCTTTTTCTTTTTATTTGGTAATACAAGTTAAAGCATTGAAAACAGGTTATTGGGGCTAAATTGGGGCTAATGAAAAAAATGTCGGCGTATGTACAGGAATGTGTAAGTGGGATTAGGATAAAGAAAAAGGCACCTCGTAAGAGACGCTCAAAGTTTTTTAGACAGTAGTGAGAATACAATTTTCTAATTAACAATATTTGAAAATCTATTAATAAGAAAGCGTGTGAGCCAATTGGTTCACACGCTTTTTTTATGGAATCCTTACACAAGAAATTCTATCCATTTAAAGAAATCATTTTTTATAAATAAATGAAATGAAAGGATTAAACGTTTGAAATGCGGGTATAAATTAATAGGATTAATTATTTAGTAACTATCACTAAACTTTCTTTGATAAGTAAACAAGGAGAATTTAGTGGAGGAGATTAAATGAGAAAAGTCCAAGGAGTTAAAAGATTAATTGCTTATTTTGATTCAGTCAATTACCCGATGACTGACTCTGATGTAATGAATCTAATGTCTCAAAAACAAATACCGCATACCAGTCCATTAAACACCATACTAATTTTTGATCTAAATCATATTGACTGGTGAATAAAAGAACAAAAGAAAGCGAAATAAAGCCAAAACCCTACTTWWAAGTAGGGTTTTGGCTTTTATATAAAAGCTATGTTAAAGAAAGCCGTTGATATTGAAGATTGAATGTTCTGTAAACTATTCTAGTTTTACAACAGCTTAATAAAAGTAATTACTGTTACTTAAGGAATAAACAATTCAATTGGGTTCATAATGAAGGTAAATGCTTTACTGTTGCAGTGTGATTAAAGTTATTTATGTGAAATATGCGTATTATTAACAGTGAAATACGACTTTGAAAATTCAATCAGTTGTTATGTGTGCGGGTTTCTAGTAGAATGAGTACTGATTTTGTTTTATGAAAAGAGGATATCAAATGAAAACATCTATTTTTGGATTAACATTAGAACAGCTAACTACATGGCTTCTAGATAATGGACAAAAAAAATACCGTGCAGAACAAATTTGGGATTGGTTATATATAAAGCGTATTACTGATTTTGCACAAATGGCAAACGTCAGTAAAGAATGTGTTCAATTATTAGAAGATAACTTTGTTCTATATACCCTAGAGCAAAGTGTTAAACAAGAATCAGCAGACGGAACGATTAAATTCTTGTTTAAAATGCAAGATGGGAATTTAATTGAAACAGTATTAATGAGATTCAAATACGGCTTATCAGTCTGCGTGACAACTCAAGTCGGCTGTAATATTGGCTGTAGTTTTTGTGCAAGTGGATTATTGAAAAAGAGTCGCGATTTATCTTCAGGAGAAATCGTGGAACAGATTATGAAAGTTCAACAACATCTTGATGAAGTGAAAAAAGAAGAACGTGTGAGCCACATTGTTGTAATGGGAATTGGTGAACCATTCGATAACTACACGAACTTAATGAGCTTCCTCAACGTTGTAAACTCTCAAAAAGGACTTGCAATTGGAGCACGTCATATTACGGTTTCGACAAGTGGGATTGTGCCTAAAATTTACGATTACGCTGATGAAGGTCTTCAAGTGAATTTAGCTATTTCTATTCACGCCCCAACAAACGAATTACGTACGCGCATAATGAAAATCAATAAAGCCTATCCAATTGAAAAACTGATGGACGCTATTGATTATTACCTAGATAAAACAAACCGACGAATTACGTTTGAATATATCCTACTGCGCGATGTGAACGATCACGTAGAAGAAGCGGTGAAGTTAGCGAAGCTGCTTGAAAATAAACGTCACCTTTCATACGTCAACTTAATTCCTTATAACCCAGTTGATGAGCATGGTCAATACCAACAAAGTACTCCTGAAGCAATCAGTGCGTTTTACGATGCACTAAAGAAAAAGGGTATCAACTGTGGTGTACGCCATGAACAAGGTGCAGACATTGACGCAGCATGTGGTCAATTAAGAAGTAAGCAAATTAAAAAGGCTGATAAAGCAACCGTATAATTTACCCTTAATATAACRAAAAACGTTTCTCATAACGAGAAGCGTTTTTTGTTTTAATATTCCGGGTAAAGAATTTATTTGACTATTATAAGCAGGCCAACCCCTAGATGCGGAATCACTCCACAATTTGTTATGGGGAGATGTTTCCAGTGAGCTTGGGGAAGCGCAATGCTGTAGCTCTACCAAATGAGTAAGTAAGAGGGGGATGTGACTTTATTTGTCACATCCCCCTCTTACTACTACGGGTAATATATTTAAATATATATTCTCTTGAGTGGAAGTTAAATCCTTTATTTACATAGATTCATTTTAAATATTTGATGAGCCGACGTAGTCCCAAAATAGCGGAAATGTAATTTTGTACAACCTGGGACAGCAAAACGTCAACCTGGACCTGATTTCTCAACAGTCCCATCGTTTCATATTGGAAAATCAGCATGTGACTGTCCTTGATTGTTCTATAGAAAGGATGCAGCAGAGGAAACGTCCGAAGCTCAGTAGAAACCTTCTTGCATCAATTGTCACACAGACTCATATTCCTTAATGAGAGGTCTGAAATAAAATAAGCAGAAAGAGACCAAAATATCATCTTATTATTTACATAAAAGCAGGAACGATTCTCTAGTAAACCAAACAATCCTAACTG
>NZ_JBFUKT010000281.1:0-2773 GCF_056400705.1 Paenisporosarcina sp. P5_A11 | reverse complement strand
CTGCATATCCTACGCGGAAACCAGCAAGTCCATATGCTTTTGAGAACGTCCGTAACACAATGACATTGTCATGATCTTTAAGTAACGTAATTGAATTCTTGTAAGAAGGATCCGTTATGTATTCAAAATACGCTTCATCCAACACGACAAGGACTTCTTTAGGTACTTTTTGAATGAATTCTTCTAGTTCGTGTTGATCTATTAACAGCCCTGTCGGATTATTTGGTGAACATAACCAGACGACCGCTGTATTTTCATCGATTTGTTGAGCCATCTCTTGTAAATCATGTGCCCCATTCTTCAGCTGGACTTCACGAACTTCCGCTCCGTCAATCACTGCGTTATGACGATATTGGGGGAAAGTAGGAGTAGCCATTATGGTATTTACACCAGGTTGAAGCAACGCACGGGAAATCATCATAATGATTTCATCAGAACCATTGCCAAATAGCAATTGATTTTGATCAACTCCTAGTGATTTTGCTAAAGCTTGGCGAAGACCACTTGCATAGCCATCTGGATAAATCGCGTGATTAATCGATTGATTCTCCAAAAACTCACTTACTTTTATTGAAAACCCTAAAGGATTCTCATTGGAAGCTAGTTTAACGATTGTATCTAATCCAAACATCTTTTTCACTTCATCCGTGGAATGTCCCGGTTGATAAGGTTTCATACCTGTTAATTGATTTTTCCACTTCATCGTCATTCGCCTCTACTTTCTTATGTCAGCTAGTAATTAAATCTGGTCGAAGTTTCTTGGCTTCATTCAAATATACATGATGAACATCGCGTTGTGATTTATCTGTGTTGACATGCATTAACACACGAATACACATAGTTATTGCTCCTGGTACATCCATTTCATGCGTACACATAACAGGTACATATGTCCATTCAGGTATACTTCTCACAGCTTTTGCTGGAAATGCACCTGCAATATCAGTTGTCGTAGAAACGATAACTGATGMGACATCTTCAGGTCGAATATCATTCTCTTTAGCCATGGCTAAAACAAGCTTTTCAGTTTCAAGTAATATTTGTGATGCGGAATCTTCTGTAATGGTTGTTGCTCCTCGAATGCCACGTATCATTAGTGCACCTCCTTAATCCATTTTCGTAATTGTTCATGCGCTAAAGTGATATCTTCTACTGACACAATCTTCATACAAGGTTTTCCAATTTGTTCAAGTAAAACAAAATGAAGTTCTCCGAAAGACGCTTTCTTATCTCGTTTCATATAAGAAAGCAGCGTGTCAATATCATGTTCTAAGACGGTCTCGAATGAATAACCAAATTTAATTAATGCTTCAAATAGATTTCTGGCGTTACCTTGTTCAAGGCGCTGTATATTCTCACTTAGTAACAGTGTAATAACTAGTCCAATTGCAACTGATTCTCCGTGCGTTATTTTTCCGTATCCAGTAGAAGCTTCAATCGCATGTCCATAAGTATGTCCAAGGTTAAGGTATTTTCTTACCGATTGCTCATTTTCATCTGCTTCAACGATGGCAGCTTTCACTTGAATTCCTTTTACTAAAAAAGACAAATGCTGAGTTGAAGAAATGTCAGCAAATGACGGGAACTCCAAAAGCTCTTGTAGCCATTGTTGATCAGAAATAAGTGCATGCTTAATCACTTCTGCCATACCAGACCGAATTTCTTGAGGAGGAAGTGTACTCAAAGTTGAAACATCGAATAACACCGCTTCAGGCTGATAAAAAGAACCAATCATATTTTTACCTTGTGGATGATTGATTGCTGTTTTTCCACCTACTGCACTATCATGAGCTAAAATGGTTGTTGGACATTGAAAAAATGGAATGCCCCTCATAAATGTCGATGCAACGAATCCCACCACATCACCACAAGCACCTCCACCCAGTGCAAAGACGATTGATTTTCTTGTGCAACCAACTTCAAGTAAAAATGAATGACACGCCATAAATGTTTCAACGGCTTTACTCACTTCACCTGCTGGCAATTCGTATACATGAATGGATTTTCCACTAATAAACTCAAGAGGCTTTAGTAATTTCTCAAGATGCATTTTCGCTACCACTTCGTCGACAAATATAACCACATGGTCTGCTTTTTGAAATTGGTTTTTATATCGAGACAATGCACTCTCGTAAATGTGTGAACCCACATAAACTTCATAATGCTTATGTTTCGTATCGATTGAAATGGTTTGCATATATTAGAACTCCTTTGTGTAAGCTCGGTGCTGATTAATCGAATCCAAAAGTTGAGGCATCTGATCACTATGGAACTTATCTAGAATTGCTTTTGCAACTTCCCATGCTACAACATGCTCAGCAACAACAGAGGCTGCAGGTACTGCACAACTGTCGGAACGTTCAATGCTGGCTTTAAAAGGTTCTTTAGTAGAAATATCTACGCTTTGCAGTGGTTTATATAATGTTGGAATAGGCTTCATTACACCACGAATCACGATTGGCATTCCCGTAGACATACCACCTTCTAACCCACCCAAACGATTCGTTGTTCTTATGTAACCTTGTTCTTGATTCCATTCGATTTCATCGTGAACTTGACTACCTGGTTTACGCGCCATTTCAAACCCCATACCAATTTCAACACCTTTAAAGGCATTAATACTCATTACAGCCATGGCCAATTTAGCATCAAGCTTTCGGTCATAGTGAACATAACTTCCAATTCCCGCTGGCATACCTTCAATGATTACTTCTACGACTCCACCAATAGAATCTCCATTTTCTTTCGCTTCATCAATCGCTTGAACCATTAA
>NZ_JBFUKT010000280.1:0-2798 GCF_056400705.1 Paenisporosarcina sp. P5_A11 | reverse complement strand
GTAGTTGGATGGAATTCTTCGTGTTTTGTAACAAATGTTTTATTTCTTTAAAGCTTACGAACGTTTTTTTCGATTCATCATATAAACGGAAGTGGAACGACTTCAAGCTTGTTTTTAATGTAATCGTTGTTGCTTTGTGAAGGGGTGGTGTAGAATCATGTGCTTGTTCTAATCGGTAGTTAGGTACACGTGGGCTTAAATGATGCACATGGTGATACCCAATGTTCCCAGTTAACCATTGAAGCACTTTTGGTAATTTATAAAATGAACTACCATCAACTGCAGCTTTTACATAATCCCACTGCTCTTCATCTTCGAAGTATGAATCTTCAAATTGGTGTTGAACATAGAACAACCAAATTCCAAAAGAACCAGCAACAATTAAGATGGTTCCTTGAATAATTGCGAATGCTTCAATACCAACTAACCAAATCATAAAAGCATACAAAGCAACTAGTGCTACGTTGATAAAGTATGTGTTGTTACGTTCTTTTGGACGAGCATCTTTACGATTGAAGCGATTTGAAACAAAATACAGGAACAATGGTCCTAATCCGAACATCACAATTGGATTGCGATATAGACGGTAAGCAAATCGGCGACCTGGAGTTGCATCAATATACTCGTCAACCGTCATAACCCAAACATCACCAACACCACGTTTGTCTAAGTTACTGCTTGTAGCATGGTGAATCGAGTGATCTCGTTTCCATTTTTCATAAGCGAACAAAGTCAAAATACCAGTGATTGTACCTAAAACGGAATTGGCTTTCTTACTCTTAAAGAAAGAACCGTGTGTACAGTCATGGAAAATGATAAACGTTCTAACAATAAAGCCTGATGCTGCAATCGCTAAAGCGAGAGTTAAGAAAATCGAAACGTCTAAACTTAAATACGCTAAAAACCACAAAATGAAGAATGGTGGAATTGTGTTAATAATCTGTTTCACACTTGATGACATGTCTGATTTCTCAAATGGCGCCACTAGCTTACGTAGCTGCATAGTTTTTTCTTTACTCATAGCGTCCTCCTGCAAAGATGTATTTGAATTCTTTCATATAAAAACTTGTTACATTAAGAATAGGGTTTAGGAGCAGATAATAAAAGACATAAACGTCAAGTGAAGACTATGACAAGTGTCATATAGGTAGTGTTGTTCAGAAAAGTTGAGATTCTTATTATTTTTCTCGTTTTTTTAGACATAATAAGAAATATATACGATTAATTGTACTTTTTAGAAACATTTTTCTACTATTCTAGGCTTGCTTAGGTTGAAAAAAAGCGGTCTTCCTATGCTACAGTATTACAAAGAACACGTGACAGGAGTGACAGACAATGACGAAATTATTAAATGCGAAAAATTTTATTGACTTAATAGAAGAAGAAGCTGACATTATCATACCGATTGCAAATGGTGAACCTATACGCTTATTAGATATTTTAGAAGAACATGCAAATGAACTAAGTCATGTTAAAATCCATCAAATGTTGGCACTACATCCTCGGAAATATATTTTAGGGGAGATGTCAGGTCAACTTACACATGTGTCTTATTTTTTAAGTGGTGCTATGCGCAAAACGTATCAAGAAGCAAAAATGGAGTTAGTGCCAAACAATTTTCATGAGGTTCCAAACATGCTGTCGAAGGTTACAAAAATGTCGATGATTCTGTCAGTAGCTTCTCCAGTTGACGAGCATGGCTATTTTTCGTTAGGAACACAAGCTGATTATGTCGCAGAGTTTATTGGGAAAGTTCCATTTATTTTAGAGGTGAACCGCAATATGCCTCGTACATTTGGTCATAACCAAATTCATATTAGTCAAATTGCAGGATATATTGAGCATGATGCGCCATTAGTTGAGGAAGTGGTTCCTGAAATCGGGGAAAAAGATTTGCTCATAGCTAAAAAAGTTGCTGCAGATATTCAAGATGGAGATACGCTTCAAATAGGAATCGGATCGGTTCCTAATGCGATCATGAGTTTATTGAAGAATCATCGAAATCTAGGAATTCATACAGAGATGCTACCTGATGGAATCGTTGATTTAGTGGAAGCCGGTGCTATCAATGGTACTAAAAAGTTCACGAACAAAGGAAAAATTGTTGCAACATTTGCATATGGTACGCAACGTTTGTATGATTTTATCCACAACAACTCTTCGATAGAGTTCTTACCCGTCAGTGTAGTTAACGACCCTCGTGAAATTGCCAAAGAAGAAAATATCGTGTCTATCAATGCGACAACAGAAGTGGACTTATTTGGTCAATGTGCATCCGAAACAGTCGGAGGGAAATATTATTCTTCCAGTGGTGGACAAATTGATTTCGCACGAGGCGTACGTTTGGCGAAAAGTGGGAAAGGCTACATCTATTTGCGTTCCACTTTAAAGAACGACACCATTTCAAGAATTAAATTGGATTTGACACCAGGTTCTGTAGTGACGACAGGGAAAAATGACGTCGACAACATCGTAACCGAATACGGCATCGCACGCTTGCATGGCCGTTCTATCAGTGACCGTGCTAAGCAATTAATCAGCATTGCTCATCCGAATTTTAGAGACGAGCTAACCAAGCAAGCAATGGAACGAGGAATTATCTAGTATAAATTTTTTATAATATAGTGCCAGGCAACAAAGGAGTAAGTGGGATAAAATACGTCCAACAAATCTTCGAGTGCCTGGCATTTTTTCATGCTTTATTGAATATGGCTTAATTTATCATGTGTTGCAGGTTAGTAATACTCTTTGTTGAAAACTATCGTTAGGTTGAGTAATAAGTGGAAATTCTCTTGAAA
>NZ_JBFUKT010000279.1:0-2836 GCF_056400705.1 Paenisporosarcina sp. P5_A11 | reverse complement strand
CATTAACCCTTATCATCCCACATTTCTACTTTTCTGAAAATTAAACATAAGATGTATCTTTTGCTGTTCTTGGTTCTATACCACTATAAAACAAAAGTACTACTTCACTTCACGACTTTTTATTTAATCATTCATCTTTTGCGTATAAAAATGGCACCATGCACCGGGCATGAAAAAACCCAAGTGAATAATCCTCACTTGGGTCGCAATCGGTTTATTGTTGGAGAACCATTACTTGTTTAGGCGTTGTTGACACTTTAAAACCATCTTTTGTTACCAAATCAGCTGAGATAAAGTAATTTCCATTTGGTAGCTCCGGTTTAGGTGCCCATTTTTTATGAACTGCTTTTTCATTTTTATATTCAAACGTATCGACTATTTTCCCATTTGCATCTTTCACATAAAACGTCCAGTCTACTCTGTTTGAAGCAAAGTAATCAATTTCTGTTGGAGTATTTTTGTTTAAATTTTTGGTCGGATATACGCTAGAATTTGAAAGAACAATCCATTCACTCATATATTTTGGATCTTGGTCTCCCCAAACTGTGTACGAGTGATTAAATGAGTTATCTGCTCCTTTAACCACAATATTTTTCGGTTCGTAGTTTAATAGTAATGTTGTCTCTTTTCCTGGTGTATAATAATTACCGTTCACCCAAACCATTGCAGCAACATATCCACTTCCGTTTTCATTATCTGTGCCTACCCAGGAAATTTCGTATTTACCATCCTTTGGAGTTACAGTAATGTCTGTAACTTTAGGTAGTGTCGAATCTACTTTCACAGGCATTTTAACTTCCTGTGGTTTTGCACCTGGAAAGTCTAATGTCGTTTTAATAACATATTGATAATTTCCATCTTGTACAAATTGTCCAGATTCATCTGTCATATCCCAATAATAGAGTTCATTGTAATAAGTGTCCCCAAATGACATGACATTCTTTCTGAATTTCCATGGTGTCCCTGTATATTCACTGAAGTCACCTAAATATTTAACGATATTCCCTGATTGATCTTCAACAAACATTTCTGTTTTTTGTAGATTACGTAAAGCCGTAAATGAAGAATAGATACCATTTAGATGGTAGTTTGGCGAGATGGCAATTTTGTTAAGATCAAACGTTCCAGTACTAGGATCATATCCCTTTGGATAACGTTCTGATGTTCCATCCCAAAGTGCAGTATAACCTAAAAATGCATCTTTTTCCCATGCAGGAGGATCGATATTTAGTGGTTCATCCCAATTTCCATAGAAGCCCATATAAGGAACGGATAAAGGCACGGCTTTATCTTGGTCCTTGGTAACCGGGACTAGACGAACAAATCCTTCTACAAAACTATTTTTCTTTAAGGAATCTGGTAAATTCACATTAACTGTCAGCTGTTTTAATTGACCAGGTTTAGTTTTAAGAAGTGCTCCTTCTGTTACTGTCACTTTTTTATCATTGACAGTGACGGTTGCTCCATTGATTCGTTCACTTTTTAAAGTTAGATACTCCTTGGAATCCAAGTCACCATCAGTATCTAAATCATATTCTTTCACTTCCGTCTGATCCTTTAAAACATCTACAAAAACTTGGTATTCGATATCCTCACTATTATTATTTCCCTTAGGAGTTTCGAATGCCTCCACGTTTAATTTAAAGCTTGTCGTTTGTCCGATTTCCTTTAAAGCAACTGCTCCAGCTTGTTCTAAAGGCGTGTTTCGACTTGTCACAATGACAGGTGTGTTAATGGCATTTTGAATTTTCATTAAACCAGATCCTTGTAAGCGTGGTGAATATGGAACTTCACCGTTTGTTCTTGGATCCATGAGAACATTAGCTGTATTCATTAAAGCAAGCTTTGCTTTTAACACCGTATCTTCTGAATGGGTTAATCCTTTTTGATAAAGTGCCTGCAATAACAATGCTGAACCGCCTGCAACATGAGGTGCTGCCATTGATGTACCGCTCATGATTTCATAATCATTTCCTGGAACAGTTGAATAAATATTTCCACCAGGAGCCGAAATCTCTGGTTTAAAATCTAATGTACTTGGAGAACCATAGGATGAAAAACTGGACATGTTGTCTTTTTTTGCATTATCTATCCAAGTTTCCTCGTCTAATTTCATCTTGACCATTTGACCACTTTTTAGTTTATTTAATAGTTCTTGCCCTGGAGCCTTACCTGTTGTAGCAGTTGGAATGGAATTTTGAGTTAATCTTAGATAAGGATAATCAGTCGCCATATTATCAGCTGGTATTATGATTACCGCTTTTGCTCCATACGTTGCTGCGTTAAATTGAATAGAAGAATAAGAATAATATTCATTTAATAATTTTATTACTGCAATGTAGCCAGTTTTATTGGCGGGAAAATCAGCTTTGCTTCGTCCTTCGTTTGCATACACCATTTCATACTCTTGATTCGGATTTAAAAATCTTGAAAGTTTAAAATTATATTTTGCAGGAAACATCGTTTGATCTTGGAAAGGAAGCTTAAAACCATCTGTATCTGCTAAAGTATTTAAATGCAATTTTGTATTTTCATAGGATGCTACCGATAAAGCATATGGACCTACACCCGGTGCACCAACAGTCCCAATATCAGGATTTTCTGCATATGGCTTTGAAGCAGAGTCAAGAAATAAATTATTTTTCGTACTATGAGCGGAATTACCAGCTGCCACTACAACTAGTGTTCCACGCTCTGTCGCAACTCGAATGGCTTTTTGAGTAGGATCATCTTCTTCACTAACATATCCTGCATCAACACCTAAGCTCATGTTGATAACATCTGCACCCATTGTAACGGCATGCTCAATTCCTGCGATAATATCATCCTCATAGGC
>NZ_JBFUKT010000278.1:0-2854 GCF_056400705.1 Paenisporosarcina sp. P5_A11 | reverse complement strand
TGAATAGCTTTTTCTTTTGCCCACCTGATTGATCGACTTTTACATAATCCAAATATCTTGTCTGTAATTATTTCTTCACTTGCTCTCAAAATATCCTCGGAAGAGGGAAACTCTGAAAGAGTTAAGAGTGGCACCACCGAATATAAATCTCCAAAACCACTTTTTCTTCAGGAAACACTTGTTCAAGCACTGCTTGGAATTGAAGTTTTGTTTGAATCATGACTCCAGTTATATTTTCATGTCGTCTTGTAAGATTGATTTAATAACTGAACTCCACGCTTTTTATATGGCTCTAACTCCTCTTTATAGAACAACTCATAGAGAAGATAGTATCAACGGCATCTGTCTTCACTTTTCTTAAACTTGATCCTCTTGCTTTGTATGAAATCAACGGATTGAAAATAATCAATAAATATCCTCGTTCTTCCAAGTAATGCCGACAGGAGTTTGATAATGCCCTGTAGCTTCTAAAACTATTGAAGGCTTCTTACCAGTCACTCTTTTCACATCCTCAAGAAACGCGACAAGATAACTAAGCCCCTCAACAATATGAGACACTTTAAAACTCTTACGATAATGGTTTGCTTTTATCTAAAAATGCTTGAACTTGACTTTCCCCTTTTGAAATATCCAGACCAACGACTGGATTCATTCTAAATCCTCCTCATAAACCTAGTAATTTACCAGTAACACAGGCAGTCATTTATGCTGTTCGAAATCAACTTGTTCCGTTTTCTTATTTAAAAATCACTTATAAAAAAATGTCATGTCTCTTATTATGTCCCTCTTGGTATAGTACTTTTGTTTTAAGCAGGTATAGAACCAAGAACAGCAAAAGATACATCCTATGTTTAATTTTCAGAAAAGTAGAAATGTGGGATGATGAGGGTTAATTGGGAAATTTATCTGAATATTGAATGAATAAATGTTGAATAAACTCCCAGTTGATACTAGATTAGTTGAAAAATTTTAAAAACCCGATGTTGAAAGACAGAACAGTGTATTAAATGTGAAGTTAAGTCATCAGCACGAAACCTTTACATTTTTACAAATATATTAATCTACTATTTCGTTAGGCAGGGGAGAGGATTAATGAGGAAAAGGAGAAACAAAAAAAWTATTATTAGAATCATTGTTTCGTAATTCATTGCACTACATATGTAATWAAGAGACAGARACWKGGAGGAAAGAAAATGGRRAAAAAAGCAAACAACAAAAGTAAGGTCTTAAAAAGCTTAGCTGTATTTGCTCTAYCATCTAGTTTTATTTTAGGTTCTATTGTACAAGTACCAATGTTAAACCGTAAGTTAAAGAACATTGTAGCAACTACGACGATGAGTGCTTTATTACTGTCATCTGTCATTCCATTCAACGTGCTAGCGGCATCATCAACACCGATCGATCCTTTTCATCAGGATTCGAGCGCTCCACAGTTGACGAAAGAACAAATTGCGGCATTGAATCAGATCAGCATAGGTGGTCCGAAAATTTCGTCTAACATCAACACATCAAGCGCGGAACCTGTTCGCGTCATTGTTGAATTCAAGCAAGCACCGGCAAAAGTAGCGGTGATGCAGGCACATGTAGCTGGAGATGAGACAACCTTAAAAGAAGAGAAACAAGCAGTAAGTGATGCGCACAAACAATTCCGTTCATTTATCGAAGGGTTATCTACGCGTCAAGCGAGCGTCACTGCGGTCACTGCAAAAAATGCAGCTGAAACTTCTTCTGATATCCAAATTACGCATGAATATCAGAACGCGTTGAACGGGGTAGCGATGACACTTCCAGGAACAATGGTCGAGAGACTGTTTGATTCTGGTCTTGTCAGACATGTCCTTGCAGACGAAAAGGTCACAATCGACCCGATTAAACCGACTGCTGTATCGCAAAAAAGCGTTGAAGGATTAAAAGAAAATTCGATCCCACTTCCAGGAATTGATGCGATTCATAACGAAGGCATTAAAGGAAACGGCATTAAAGTCGGCGTGTTAGATACAGGAATCGATTACAATCATCCAGATTTAACGGATGTGTATAAAGGGTACCGAAAACAAGAAGGTGTGAATCCGAATACGATTGACCCGAAATCGGTTAAGGGGTGGGATTTTGTCGATAACGACGCAGATCCGATGGAAACAACGTACGATGACTGGGTGAATGCAGGTAAGCCAGTCACACCAGGCCGTGAATACCCAACGTACCACGGTACGCATGTATCTGGAACAATCGCAGCACAATCGAAAGCCAATGTCGAAWATCCGGCACAAGGGGTAGCCCCTGGCGTTGAYTTATATGTCTACCGCGTACTAGGTCCTTAYGGTTCTGGTGCTTCAAGCGGGATTGTTGCAGCCATTGACAAGTCCGTTAGTGACGGCATGAAAGTCATTAACMTGTCACTTGGTGCAGCGAGTAACAATCCATTATCAGCAGAAGCAATCGCGGTTAACAATGCGACATTAGCTGGTGTAACGTGCGTCATTGCAGCAGGAAACGCAGGTAATTACGCATATACACTTGGCACACCTGGAGCAGCAGCGCTTCCGATTACGGTTGGTGCAAGTGACTTCCCGATGTCGATTGCGACCGCAACCGCGTCAGTAGGTGTCGAAACGTTCACCAACTTTAAGTTGCTTGGCAAAGGGTTCAATGACAATGTAGAAACACTTGAAAACAAAACCTATCCTGTGGTATTTGTCGGCTTAGGTGGCGCAGATGATGTAAAAAATCTTGATTTGCACGGAAAAGTAGCATTGATAGAGCGCGGAACGCATGCGCTTAGTGAGAAAATTGTGAATGCGCAAAAAGCAGGCGCAGTGGCGGCAATCATGTATAACAATATCGACGGCGACAT
>NZ_JBFUKT010000277.1:0-2862 GCF_056400705.1 Paenisporosarcina sp. P5_A11 | reverse complement strand
GGTTTTGTTAATGGGTTGTAAGTACCAACTGTTTCGATTTGACGGCCGTCACGTGGAGCACGAGCGTCAGCAACAACAATACGATAGAAAGGAGACTTTTTAGCTCCCATACGTTTTAAGCGAATTTTAACTGCCATGTTTAATAGCACCTCCGAATAGTTTCACACAAGATAGTATATTATCAAGGTTTTATTTGTTTGTAAAGTGTTTTTTCTTAACACCTCTAAATTTCACTAGAAAATCATTTGAAAAGAGAGTTTAGACCAGGCATTTTCATCTTCTTTTTGCCTTTTTGTTGCATGCCCGACATTTGCTTCATCATTTTCTTCATGTCTTCAAATTGTTTAAGTAATCGGTTCACATCTTGAATCGTGGTTCCCGATCCTTTGGCAATTCGTTTCTTACGACTTGAGTTAATGATATCGGGTGTCGTTTTCTCTTGAGGAGTCATGGCATAAATAATAGCCTCTACTCGACTCATCTGTTTTTCATCAACTTTAGCATTCTCTAAACCTTTGATTTTACCTGCACCAGGTAGCATTTTAATGATGTCCTCAAGAGGCCCCATTTTTTTCACTTGGTTCAATTGTTCAATAAAATCATCAAATGTAAAGCTTTGCGTTCTAAACTTCTCTTCAAGCTCTTTTGCCTTTTCTTCGTCGACATTCTCTTGAGCTTTTTCAATCAGCGACAACATGTCACCCATCCCAAGGATTCGAGAAGCCATACGTTCTGGGTGGAAAGCTTCAAGTGCGTCCATTTTTTCACCCATCCCGACAAATTTTATCGGTTTTTGAGCTACTGAGCGGATAGATAAAGCTGCTCCACCACGTGTATCACCATCAAGTTTTGTTAATACAACTCCTGTAATGCCAATTGTTTCATTGAAGCTTTGTGCGACATTTACAGCATCTTGACCGGTCATTGAATCCACGACTAAGAATATTTCATCTGGTTCTTTTAATGCACGGATGTCTTTTAATTCTTGCATTAACACTTCATCGATATGCAAACGTCCTGCCGTATCAATGATGATTACGTCATTGTGGTCTTCTTTTGATTTCTCAATTGCTTGGCGTACAATTTCCACAGGTGATACATCTGTCCCCATTGAAAAAACAGGTAAGGATAATTGCTTTCCAATCGTTTGCAATTGCTGAATAGCAGCGGGACGATAAATATCTGCTGCAACTAATAATGGATTTCGATTGTGCTTTTTACGCAAAAGGTTCGCTAGTTTACCAGTTGTCGTTGTTTTACCGGCACCTTGTAAACCAACCATCATAATAACGGTAGGTGGTTTTTTAGCAAATTGAATCGGGCTTTGTTCGCCACCCATTAATTCAGTTAACTCATCTTTTACGATTTTGATTACTTGTTGACCCGGTGTCAAACTCTTCATGACATCCACGCCAACTGCACGTTCACTTACTTTTTTAACGAATTCTTTGACAACTTTTAAGTTAACGTCTGCTTCGATTAAAGCAAAGCGAACTTCYCTCATCATTTCTTTTACGTCTGCTTCGGAAACTTTACCTTTACCTTTAATACGTTGGATAGTTCCTTGCAGCCGCTCGGCTAATCCTTCAAATGCCATGCATGCCGCCTCCTAATCCGATTCTTTTAGCATCACAATCAAATCAAATGCTAGCTCTTTATTGACAGTTTCCGCCTGTATTACTTGTTGTAATTGATCCATTACAACTTGGCGCTGCTGAAATTTTTCAAATAAGCGTAGTTTATCTTCATACTCTTCTAACATGGCTTCTGTGCGACGAATATTATCATAGACAGCTTGTCTAGAAATTTCATATTCGTGCGCTATTTCTCCAAGTGAGTGATCATCTAGATAGTAGAGATGCATATAACTTCTTTGTTTTTCTGTCAGTAATGACTGATAAAAATCATAAAGAAAGTTCATACGTGTTGTTTTTTCAAGTAGCATCATGATCTCTCCCACCTACAGTGTTCTACTTGTATCATATCTAGCAACTCATGATGCGTCAAGTATTTTTACTTGTCTGGTTCATTTCATTTGATTCTTCTTGTTCTAAACCTTCAGCAAATAATCCGTATACATACTTTTCAGTATCAAATGGTTGTAAATCATCCATTTTCTCACCTAAACCCACAAATTTAACTGGAATATGCAGCTTGTTGCGAATTGCCAACACAATTCCACCCTTTGCAGTACCGTCTAACTTCGTTAAGACAATGCCGGTTACGTTGGTAGCTTCTTTAAAAGCTTGTGCTTGTATCAACGCATTTTGTCCTGTAGTAGCGTCTAATGCAAGTAATACCTCATGCGGAGCCCCTGGCACTTCACGCTCAATAACACGGTGAACTTTTTGTAATTCATTCATCAGATTCACCTTATTTTGCAAACGCCCAGCAGTATCACAAATCAATACATCTACACCTCGGCTTTTTGCAGCTCGCACAGCATCGTACATAACTGCTGCAGGATCCGAGCCTTCCGATTGCTTGATAACATCAACACCTACTCGGTCTCCCCAAACTTGCAATTGCTCAATCGCGCCCGCTCTAAATGTATCACCAGCTGCTAACATCACCGTTTTCCCTTGTTGTTTTAAGCGATGTGCTAATTTACCAATGGTTGTTGTTTTTCCAACGCCATTAACACMTACGAATAAAATAACCGTTAAACCAGATTCTTGAATAGCAAGTCCGTTGAACTCAGCTTCGCCTGATTCATAAATCTCCACTAACTTCTCAGAAATCACCGATTGAATACCAGCAGTATCTTTAATATTCTTACGTTTCACTTCAAAACGCAATGCATCCATTAGTTCCATTACTGTATCTACACCAACATCGGCTTGAAGCAATAAATCTTCCAAC
>NZ_JBFUKT010000276.1:0-2890 GCF_056400705.1 Paenisporosarcina sp. P5_A11 | reverse complement strand
CAGTGAAAATGCTTGTAAACGTGAGAGATGAATTTATCCAAAAAGGAGAAGAAACGTTACGTTTTATCTTGCCAAGAGAAAGCGCAACAAAAGATACCGACTTAGCCTTGCTATCACTTATCTATCCTTATCGAATTGTAGAACGCAAAACGGCCCTTAAGATTATCGAGAGAGTTACTCAACGACTAGAAAGAGAAAATGGCTGTATCCGTTATGAAAATGATCAATACTATAACGAGGGCAGCGAAGCAGAATGGTGCTTTGGATTACCTTGGCTGGGATTATGTTATTTTGAACTAGGTATGTATGATAAAGCGTTTGAGTACGTTAACAAAACAGAGCGTCTAATCCCAGATAACTGGGAAATTCCTGAACTATATATTGGTGGAAAAAATGTCCCAAATGGAAACACCCCACTTGCTTGGTCCGTTTCTCTATCTTATTTATTTTTAAACAGAATGAGCCATACCACTTCTACTCAATTAACAGGAAATGATTAATAATATGTAAACATTCATAAGAGGAGGAAAGTGATTTATTCACTATCCTCCTCTTATTATGCCATGGTGTAACAGATAAACATTTGAAGCACATGAATATCTTTAGCGAATGTTACTGTCCTGAGAACTACATTTTAACTTTATGGATAACCACAAAGTTGCGAGTGCCTGTTTCACTTACTTAATGAGAAGTAAATGACTTTTGATTGTGAAAAATTTACCACTCAATCTGAGGTGTTAATCGCTCAAACACTTCTCACGTGCTATTTAACTTATTGAAACAAATAAAGTATTAAGGACTCCTATCAAAGTGCCTCGAAAAGGTTTTGTTTTCCCTAAGCTACTATTTGAAAGAAGAGTGTTTCAATAGCTTATCAATTTGGTTAATGAGATGCACTTTGAGGTTTCTTTAGATTGAATACATTCGCGTGGAAATAAAGGAAAATCACCAAAATAGAACAAGCAGGAAGTGGCCGAAATATCATCTTCGGCCGAATATCTACTGATAGTTAGCATCGATTCAATAATAAACAAAACAATCCTAACTGTTTGCGGCCAGGTGGTGAGGGAGCGAAGGACGCACATCCGCAGTAGGATGATCTGAAAAAAAGAGAGGTGGGCGAAGTGACGCAGTCACAAGCCCACCTCTTTTTTCTCTAGACCAAGGTGCAGCAAAGGAGGCGTCTGAAGTGGGACTGAAACCTAAAACTTGATTGAAAATCAGTAGGTTTCCATTTAAATTCATCAAGTCTATCTATATTTACTCATATTTCCATAATCTTGACAAAAATCTGCTATTATAAGAGGATTTCAGCAACTTACGACGAATTATAAAATAAGTAATAATAATAAAACAAAAACAAACATAGAGTGGAGGAGGTGTTTGATTGGAAAGTTTGCTAAAGTTGCCGGATCATATACATCCAAGTGATTTTGATATCTATCTTTACCATGAAGGAACACTGTTTGAAAGCTATAAATTACTGGGGGCACATATATTTTCAGAAAACGGTTTGCAAGGGGTACGTTTTGCCGTCTGGGCACCACATGCAAAACAAGTATCCGTCGTCGGTATTTTTAATAATTGGAATGGATACCAAAATAAAATGGAACGGATAGAACATTCAGGAATTTGGGTATTATTTGTTCCTGAACTTACCCATGGAGACATTTATAAATATGAAGTCACTGGTCCGGATGGACACAAAGAATTAAAGGCAGATCCTTATGCATTTTATACGGAGCTACGTCCTGCAACAGCATCAGTCGTTTACAAGTTAGATAACTACGAATGGCATGATCAAAAGTGGATAGCACAGCGAGTAAAGAAGGATATTTACCACAAACCAATGAAGATTTATGAAGTCCATTTGGCTTCTTGGAAACAAAAGAAAGATGGAGAATTTTATTCGTATCAAGAACTCGCAGAAGAATTAGTCGATTATGCTGTAGAAAACGGCTTTACACATATTGAATTAATGCCTGTGATGGAGCATCCGTTTGATGGGTCATGGGGCTATCAAATCACTGGCTTTTTTTCAGTAACAAGCCGATATGGTACACCTGAGCAATTGATGTATTTTATAGATCAATGTCATCAAAAAGGGCTTGGAGTAATCCTTGATTGGGTTCCCGCTCATTTTTGTAAAGATATCCAAGGTCTTGGTCGATTCGATGGAACTCCTCTCTACGAATCAACAGATCCTTTGCGCGCTGAGCGACCGATCTGGGGGACATATAGCTTTGACTATAGTAAGCCTGAAGTGGTTAGTTTCCTAATTTCTAATGCAATGTTTTGGATGGATGTTTATCATGTAGACGGTTTTCGAGTCGATGCAGTTTCTTCTATTGTTTATTTAAATCATGATAACCCACTTCCAACTAAATTAAAAAATCAGTTTGGTGGAGAAGAAAATGTTGAAGCTGTTCAATTCCTAAAAAAATTAAACGAAACTATTTTCCGAAAGTATCCTAACGCACTCATGATGGCCGAGGAAGCAACTGATTGGCCGCTGGTTACTAGTCCTACGAGTCAAGGCGGGCTTGGATTTAATTATAAATGGAATATGGGCTGGGCTAATGACGTATTAAAATATATGAAGCTTGATGTAAATGAACGTTCAAAGCATCATCAGTTATTGACCTTTTCATTTTTTTACGCATTCTCGGAAAATTATATACTTCCATTTTCGCACGATGAAATGGTCCATGGAAAACGGTCATTAGTCAATAAAATGCCAGGTAATTACTCGCAGAAATTCGCGAATTTACGTCTACTGTTTGGATATTTGTTCGTTCATCCCGGAAAAAAACTTTTATTTATGGGTAGTGAATTTGGCCAGTTTGACGAATGGAAATATCGAGATGAATTAGATTGGATGCTCTTGGAT
>NZ_JBFUKT010000275.1:0-2910 GCF_056400705.1 Paenisporosarcina sp. P5_A11 | reverse complement strand
GTGTATAAGAGACAGCCTGTTAAGAGGGGAGCGCCCAGAATTTTGTGTAAGTACAAATAATCTTTTCTTGTAGGGGCACCCATTCTATAATTTTCTTTGAACCTAACTGCCAGTTCTGCCCGGGCTATCAAAAACGAAATAACACCGGATTGTTCTCGGGTTTTTAGTTCATAAATATTTCCGGACATACAATATTCACAGTTTAGCACTAATCTAATTTTTAATTGTATTTTTCATCTTCAAATAACTACCCCATTAGTTGATGAAAAAATGCCTTAACTTAGACACTGCATCTTTTTATTATATTACTATATTATTGATGTGTTTCCTTTTACTATATTTAATAAATTTTTGTGAAATTCACGAAAAAAAGCACTGCTAAAAGCAATGCTAATTTCCACGTTAATGACGCTATTCGTTGAGTTATCCAAACTTTTGTACCACTTAACTGAACGGGTTAAAGAACAAGTGGTTAGGGATTATTTTATTTGTTAAAACGAGAAGATTATTAAACAATGTTTTGCCAAATGTGTTGTACGATTAGGTAGGATTTAGCATATACGCGAACTAGGCGAGTAGCCTCTGTAACCTAGTACTAGATAACGTCAAAATACTGTTGGATCAAATTACATCTGTTTTAAGGTTCGTTTTAAAAATTCTCTAGTGCGTTCTTGTTTTGGGTTATTGAAAATTTGCTCTGGACTTCCTTCTTCACAAATAACGCCTTTGTCCATAAATACAACACGGTCAGAAACTTCCTTTGCAAATTCCATCTCATGAGTGACAATTAACATAGTGAGACCAGTTTCAGCAAGTTCCTTCATTACTTTTAGAACTTCTCCTACCATCTCAGGATCAAGTGCTGATGTTGGTTCATCAAATAACATCACATCCGGCTCCATAGAAAGTGCTCTAGCTATAGCCACACGTTGTTTTTGTCCACCTGATAATTGTCTAGATTTAGCGTTAATATATTGATCCATACCAACGACTTTTAAATATTTCATCGCTATTTTTTCTGCTTCTTCTTTTGAACGTTTTAACACTTTTACTTGTCCAACAACACAATTGTTTAATACATTGTGATTATTAAATAAGTTGAATTGCTGGAATACCATCCCTAACTTTGTACGGTAGGCGTGGATGTCATGTTTGTCTTCTAAAATATTTTCTTCATGATAAATAATTTGACCACCATTTGGTCTTTCTAAAAGATTTATACAACGAAGAAGAGTGGATTTACCAGATCCTGAGGAACCAATGATGCTGACAACTTCTCCTTTATATACAGAAAAGTCAATGTCTTTTAATACTTCATGGTTCCCAAAAGATTTGCTTAAATGTTGAATATCAATTACTTTTTCCATATGTTCTCCTCCTTCGTCAATTATTAATTTCTATCGCTATTTTTTGTACTACTCGATAGATTTCCTGGTGCCTCTACTTGCACTTGATGATCAATCATACTGTAATTTTCGGGACCATCTAATCTTCTTTCGATAAAACGCAAAATTCTAGTTACCGTATATGTCATGATGAAATACAAAATACATGCAACAAAAAATGACTCAAAATATCTGAAGTTGTTCCCTGCAACTGATTTTGTTTGGAAGAATAATTCCGTTACACCAATAACGTTAAGAACGGCGGTATCTTTAATATTAATGACAAATTGATTACCGGTCGCTGGTAAAATATTTCGAACGACTTGCGGTAATACAATATGGATCATCGTTTGAAAATGGTTCATACCAATTGCCTGAGCTGATTCAAATTGTCCTTTTTCGACAGAAACAATACCGCCACGAACAATTTCGGCCATGTAAGCACCTGTATTAATCGATACGATAAAGATTGCTGCAATTAATACGTCCATATCTATACCAAAGGCTAAAGCAGAGCCATAAAAAATGACCATGGCTTGCACAATCATAGGTGTTCCACGGAAGAATTCTATATATACAGAAAGAATTACATTAATTACTTTAAGAATACCTCTTTTTATTCCTCGCTCAGGTAAAGGAATCGTATGAATAACCCCTATCAATAAACCTATAATTGCACCCAATACAGTACCAGTAATGGAGATTAATAGTGTCATGCCAGCTCCCCGAATGAACATTGGCCAGTTGTTTGAAATAATTGTTACGATCCACTCAAAACTCATTTTTATCCTCCTTTACAAACATAAAACCGACTGCAAATGATGCAGCCGGAATCAAATAATCATTATTGTGCTGCTGGTTGAATCTTAATAGCAGAATCCATAATGTTTTGTCGATCTTCCTCTGAGATAGCAGCTAAAGTTTTATTGATTTTTTCCGTTAGTTTACTATCTTTTGCAAGTCCGACTGCGATTGCTGTTTCATCTTCAGATGTAACAAATCCGTCTGTAAATTCTACCATTTCAAAGTTGTCATTAGCTGTAGAAGCACTAACTGCTTCTGGACGTTCTGACACATACCCATCTATCATCCCCGATTCAAGAGCAACTCTCATTGCTGTAAAGTTGTCCATAGCTGTTTTTTTGACTACACCTTCGATTTGGTCAATTACTGAATAGTGGAATGTATTCAATTGAGCAGTTACTTTTGCTCCTTTGAAATCTTGGATAGAAGTAGCATCTTCAAATTTCCCACCTTTTTTTACAACCATTACTAAATTTGATGTGTAATAGTTGTCTGAGAAATCGATTGTCTTTTTACGTTCTGATGTTGGTGACATACCTGCAACTATTGCATCAATTTTGCCTGAGGTTAAGGCTGGTACAAGACCATCCCATTCAGTTTTCACAATCACTAATTCTTTTCCTAAATCTTTTGCAATTCTTTTTGCGATTTCCACATCATATCCACCTGCATATTCTGCACTGCCATCAATTTTTACTCCACCGTTTGAATCATTCATTTG
>NZ_JBFUKT010000274.1:0-2916 GCF_056400705.1 Paenisporosarcina sp. P5_A11 | reverse complement strand
AGCAAAAACAATTAAGAAAACCTCACCTGCGAAGCTAAAAAAAGAACTTCAGCAATTAGAAAAGGATTTAGCGAAAACAGAAACTACAGATGAAGCACTTCGTGAGTTAGTTAAAAAGCAGAAAGAGCTTCAATTACGCGAACAAAAATTAGTTGATAAACAGCAGGCTGCTAACAAATCTGGAAATGGTAAAAACGGCTTAACAGCATCTGAAAAAGAAGAATTAGCTGCTTTAAAAGCAGCAACAAAAGATCTCGCAGATCAGGCAGGTAAAACTCAAACAGCGTTAAGTAAATTAGGAAAAACATCTGGAACCTCAAATAAGACAGCTTCAGGGCAAACGAATCCAGCAAACCCGAGTCAAAGTAATGGTCAAACAGGTTCTCAAGCAACTACACAAGGTCAACCATCGAACAGTCAAACTCCCTCAAGTCAAAGCTCAGGCCAGGGCCAAGGTCAGGGCCAAGGTCAGGGCCAGGGCCAGGGCCAAGGCCAAGGCCAAGGTCAAGGTCAAGGTCAAGGGCAGGGACAAGGACAAGGACAAGGACAAGGCCAAGGCGGAGGCGGCCAAGGTCAACCATCTGGAGGTTTACAAGGAGCATATGGTTCAGGGAGTCGCGATTTATTATCTGTTCCGTCAAGACTTGGTGGATCTACTGAATCTACGGTTGACAGCGGGAAAATTGGAGAAGGCTCTTCAGCGGAAGAGCAAGAAAGCGCAGCGCCTGTTACTAAAGGAACAGTTAAACCCTATGGTGATGTAATTGGATCGTATAAAGACTCCTACTTAAAAAGCTCTGATCGTCTTCAACTACCACCGGACTTACAACGAATTGTCCAAGACTATTTTTCATCAATCGAAACAAGCGAATAGGGAGGTTAAGTATGTCATTTACACCACAACACTATGAAGAAATGAGTCAGCGTCTAAACCAAGTAAAACAAGGAATCGGTCAATTTATCGTTGGCCAACAAGAAGCGGTGGATTTCACTCTTTACTCAGTTTTAGCTGATGGGCATGCCTTACTTGAAGGATTGCCGGGTTTAGGGAAGACAATGTTGATTCGAACAATTTCAGATGTTTTGGATTTATCTTTCTCACGAATTCAATTCACTCCAGATTTAATGCCTTCAGATATTACTGGTACGAGTATGATTGAGCGTACCGATGAAGGGAAGCAAAATTTTTCTTTTAGGGAAGGTCCTATTTTCAGTCAAATGGTCTTAGCCGATGAAATTAATCGTGCAACACCAAAAACCCAGAGTGCCTTGCTCGAGGCCATGGGGGAGAAGACTGTGACGGTATTAGGAGATACAAAACAAATGGCACGACCGTTTTTTGTGCTTGCCACTCAAAATCCAATTGAAATGGAAGGAACATATCCGCTTCCGGAGGCTCAAATGGACCGTTTTTTATGTAAAATACATGTTAATTACCCAACAAAAGAAGAGTTGAAAGAAATAGTCTTGAGAACAACAGGTGCCAAAGTTATTCAACTAGAAAAGGTCATGAATGCTGACGATTTAATCATTGCTCAAGAAATGGTAAAAGAGGTACTAATAGCAGATGATATGCTTGATTACGCTATTGATTTAACTTCAGCTACCCACCCAAATCAAGATGCAACAGATGACGTAAAACAGTATGTTCAATACGGTAGTGGACCTCGAGGACTACAAAGTCTAATTCGATTAGCGAAAGCAAGAGCTCTTGTAGCTGGACGTTATCATGTGTCAATTGCAGATATTAAATCAGTAGCCACACCTGCTCTTCGTCATCGAATGTTGTTAAATTATGAAGGTGAAGCAGAAGGTAAAACAGCAGACTCCATTCTTGAAAGTTTGCTTCAGACCATAAAACAAGGGCAGATATCATGAATCAATCATCTATTTTACCGGAAGATTGGTCTGCGAAAATTGGACGTTTACAAATCGCGACGAAATCGAAATTGCGAGGTCAGCATAAAGGATCTCATCGATCTATGCGTTTCGGATCGTCACTCGACTTTTCGGACTTTCGAGAATATCACCCTGGAGACGATGTTCGCCAAATTGATTGGAATGTCTTTGGAAGAACGGATAAATACTTCATTAAACGCTTTTTAGATGAACAAGAAATGCGCGTTCATATTTTACTCGACAGTTCAAAATCGATGCAAGAAGACAAAAAGTGGCTATTGGCAAAGCAATTAACGATATCACTTGGACAACTTGTTTTAGGTAGAGATGATCGGCTTTCATTTGCTATGCCAACTGAAGAAAAAATTGCACCTTTTAGACGAAAAGGTGCAATGTACAGAAAAGCTTTTTCATCTTACATAACCAATCTAAGTGGTTCTCACAGTCAAACCTTGTTTACACGTCAAGCACTTCAACATATTGCGAAGGATTGCACCGTATTGTTTATCATTTCTGATGGATTAGAACCGATAGATGAGTGGGAAAAAATGTTGCGTAGATTGCCGAAATTTTCTCAAGATATACGATTAATACTTGTGCAATCTAGCGATGAAATAGCTCCAAGTTTTGTAGGGGATTTACAATTGATTGATAGAGAGACTGAAAATCGATTAAATGTTTCAGTATCGAGACGAGTAGTAGAAGATTATGAAAAGAAAAGACAGCAGCATTTTTTGGAACTCGATGCACTATGTCATCGTTTTGCTATTCACACGTTAAAAGTTGAAACAAAAGATGATATAAGTCATATTCTTTTCCATCAAATGATTCGTTCAAACTGGATAAATTGAGGTGAGTCGTCTATGGGCTTTGGACAATTAACATTTTTATGGACGGCGATCATCCCGATCACTGTTTTGCTGTATTATTTTTTCCGAAAAAAATATACTGAGAAAAAGATTTCTTCAACGATGTTTTGGGAAACCGTAATGAAAGAAACAAAAGTTTCTCCTTATC
>NZ_JBFUKT010000273.1:0-2933 GCF_056400705.1 Paenisporosarcina sp. P5_A11 | reverse complement strand
CTGTGGGGTCTCACCTGGACATGCTTATCCCGCTCGAGYCGCCGCCTTGCACTACAATCACCAAACGAACAGTAATTGATAACATAGCTTGCTATGAAGTTATATGGAGCAAAACAGCGAAGAAACCCATATGCTCCTGCKGTTACTCGTCGCAAAGACATTGACCGAATACAGTTCGGCCAATGTCTTTCCTGAGGGATAGCGAGACAGTCGAGACCCCACAGAAGCGAAAAGGAACGAAGCCTAAGAACACCACATCGTGTGGCAACGCCTTCGTGACCAACATCCTGTTGGCCTGAGGAGTCTTGGCGCTCGCCTTAGGAAAGCGTAGCTGTTTTGCGGAAGATCAACAGCAATATTTAATTTAACAAAGCTAAACAAAAAAATCCCATGCAACATTTACTTAGTTGCATGGAAAAAAACACGTTCGCTTTTGTTCTTTGGAGATTCATTCGTCCAGTCTGCTGATACTTTCACTTGCGAAAAACCTGCTTGACGTAAGCAGTCAAGATACGTATCAATTTCAAAAGAACGTTGGAAATGACTTTCTTCAAAACGGTCATAAGAGCCATTTTTGTTTTTCATAAAAAATGTTAAATCATGATAAACAGAATGCGGATGCTCTCCTTCTTCCGTATGCCAAATATAGGCGATTTGTTCATCTTCATATGTAAATGGCCCACCTAAAAACAACTCATCCATTTTATAAAGTGAATGAACATCAAAGAATAACTGGCCACCTGATGTTAACGATTGATAGACGCCTGTAAGTGTTTGAAGAACTTGATTTTCATCCTCCAGATAATTCATTGAATCAATAGCAAGAATAGCTACATCCACATCTTGAAAGCCTTCTAACTCTGTCATTGATAAATGGAATAACGGGATGTTATATCCTTCTTTTTGAAAACGATCAGAAGCCATCGCAAGCATTTCTTCTGACAAATCTACAGCTTGAACAAGAAAACCCTGCTCTGCAAATTTTGCAGACAGGACTCCGGTTCCACAGCCAATATCTAATAAAGATTTGCCTCTAACATTTTCAATCGATGAAACCACCTTATGCACATAGTTATCATAAGGAATATCAGTCATTAAAGCATCATAAATGTATGCAAACTCTTTATAGCTAGACATTATGCTTGTAAATCTACTTCGATTATTGGTGCATCTCCCCATAAACGTTCCAAGTTATAAAATTGACGTTCGTCCTTATGGAATACATGTGCAACAACGTCACCCATATCTACTAATACCCAACGTGCCGCGTCAAAACCTTCTAAACGTTTTACATCATAACCAGCTTGTCCCGCTTGGTCTGCCATTTCTCTTGCAATTGATTGAACTTGGCGATCAGAATTTGCATGGCAAATTACAAAATAATCCGCAATCAAAGATACACCTTTCATATTTAATACGATAATATCTTCTGCACGTTTGTCATCTGCTGCTTTATAAGCTATTTCTAATAAAGTTGGTTCTGTCATTCAGTCATTTTCCTTTCGCAACCAAATCATTGTAACAATGAATGGAATCCGGATATACCGGTTGATTTTTTTGTATTAAAAATTGAATGGAATGCACTACACAAGCCTTCATTAATAATTCGAGTCCTTGTTCTACATGCTGTCTTAATTCATCGACACCTGGAAATTGGCGATTGGGTTCAATCATATCAGCACAATAAATGATTTTTTCAAGTTTGGACATGTATTTACGACCAGTAGTATGGTAGCAAATTGCATTTAAGACATCTTGATTGGTAACACCAAATTCCTGCTGGGCAACATATGCACCCACTGGAGCGTGCCACAATTCATGATGAAAAGTTAAAAGTGTAGGCTCCATTTGTTGTTCAATAATGGTTTGTTGCAACCAGTCTCGATCAGCAAATTTCACTACATCATGCAAAATAGCAGCAAGTTCGGCTTCTTTTTCATCTACTTCATACATTTTAGCCAATTGAATGGCAGTCTCCATTACACCTAAAGTATGCACAAAACGTTTTTCAGACATTCTTGTACGTATAGCATTTAACAATTCGTCTTTATTCATACAATTTCTCCTCACGAATATAGGATTGTACATTTTCAGGAATAAGCAAAGTGACATCTTTTCCATCTTTTACACGATTCCTTAACATCGTTGAAGACAAATCAATTAATGGTGCCTCGATTAAAGTGACAGGATATGTCGACTTTTCATCGAAGCCTGTACGACGTACACCAATCAATTGGAACTGTTTCACAAGCTCATCTATCTTGTACCACTGACTTAAATAGGCAATCATATCTGCACCAATCAAAAAACTGAATTGTGTTTGCGGTTCTTGTTTCTGCAATTCAATCATCGTATCGAACGAATAAGACAACCCACCTCGCACTATTTCAATTGGCTCTACTGAAAAATAGGAGAACGGTTCAATCGCAAGTTTCAACATGTGAAGTCGTTGCTCTCCTGTAGCAAGCTGAACTACTTCTTTATGTGGTGGTTTTGCATTTGGCATAAATCGAATTTCATCAAAATCAAGTGCATGATACACTTCATTTGCCATAATTAAATGTCCAATATGTGGCGGATTAAATGTTCCTCCAAAAATGCACACCTTTTTCATCGTCAGCCTTTTGTAGGCAAGACGATTTTTTTGTTATTTTTAGATGGTTTGTATAATACAACCGTTAAACCAATCAATTGAACTAAATATGATTTTGTTTCTTTTGCTAATTGATCTGCGATTTCTTGTTTATCATCTTCACAATTTTGCAAAATGCTGATTTTAATTAATTCACGAGTTTCGATAGCTTCTTCAATATGTTTAATTAAATGTTCATTTACTCCACCTTTACCAACTTGGAAAAGGGCTGATAAATGATGAGCTTCGCTTCGTAAAAAACGTTTTTGTTTACCTGTTAACATGTGGACCTCCTAATAGT
>NZ_JBFUKT010000272.1:0-2942 GCF_056400705.1 Paenisporosarcina sp. P5_A11 | reverse complement strand
GAACTACACCCTGGAGCTGGTGGAACGGAGTCTCAGGACTGGGGCTCGATGCTACTTCGCATGTATACGCGTTGGGGTGAAAAACGTGGCTTTAAAGTGGAAACATTAGATTATTTAGCTGGTGACGAAGCGGGTATCAAATCCGTTACGTTAGGTTTTAAAGGACATAATGCGTATGGATATTTAAAAGCTGAAAAAGGTGTACATCGTTTAGTGCGTATTTCACCTTTCGATTCTTCTGGACGTCGACATACATCTTTCGTATCTTGTGAAGTAATGCCTGAATTCAATAATGAAATTGAAATTGAAATTCGGACTGAAGATTTGAAAGTGGATACGTATCGTGCAAGTGGTGCAGGTGGTCAGCATATTAATACGACTGACTCAGCTGTACGTATCACACATATTCCAACGGGTGCAGTTGTTACGTGTCAGCAAGAACGTTCACAAATTAAAAACCGTGAAAAAGCTATGACCTATTTGAAAGCTAAACTTTATGCCTTGAAAATTGAAGAACAAGAAGCACAGATGCTTGAAATTCGTGGCGATCAAAAGGAAATCGGATGGGGAAGTCAAATTCGCTCATACGTATTCCACCCATATTCAATGGTAAAAGATCATCGCACAAGCACTGAAAGTGGAAATGTCCAAGGCGTTATGGACGGAGATATTGATTTATTCATTAATTCATATTTACGTTCAAGAATGAACTAATTATAGAAAAGCGGGTATCCAAAAAGGATGCCCGTTTTTTGTTTGTTAGAAATGAATTTAAAATCTGGTTCGCTAATCAACTTTATATGAAACCAATTTTTCACTTAGGTTTTCGGGAGCACTGCAAAATCACCATGCTGCACCTTTGTCTAATGAATTAGAAGAGGGGGATGTGACAAAGTTACATCCCCCATCTTTCTTCGCTTCCCTACAACCTTTCGATTTTGATTTACTAAGGATAAGACAACATTTTTAAAGAATTAAGCCGCCGAAGTTGCTATTTCGGTGGCTACTGCGTTTCTTTATTTTGGCAACTGTTTTTTAAAAGTGAGCCCGCTAGAGTGAGAATGATGATGAGAGGTACTGTTGGGTATTCAATAAAGCGAGTTTTAACTCGAATTTTGAGATGAAAAAAGCATAAAGAGGCTGAAATATCATCTTCAGCTGAATATCTATATAAAGAACGTAACTATTCTCTAGTAAACCAAACAATCCTAACTTTGAGTATCCAGGTTGTAAGCGAGCAAAGGGCGCACACCCGCCGCAAGATGATCTAGAAAATGAGAGGTGAGCGCAGTGACGAAGTCACAAGCTCACCCTTTTTATTCTCTAGACCAAGGTGCAGCAGAGGCTGCGTGCGAAGCGACCTGAAAACCTATCTACTTCAAAGTTTCCGTTTTCTATTTAACAAAGTGAGTGTCACTTATGGAGAAAAAAACGTATAAATAAAAAAGCAAAAAGAGGCTGAGATATCATCTTCAGCCGAATATCTACTTAAAGGAAGTATCATTTCTGTAGTAAACCAAAGCACTATTACTTAGAATCCAGGTCGCAAGGGAGCGAAGGACGTAAAGCAGCTGCAAGATAATCTGGAAAATGAGAGGCAAGTGCATTGACGAAGTCACAAGCGCACCCACTTTATTCTCTAGACCAAGGTACAGCAGAGGATGCGTGCGAAGCGACCTGAAAACCTATACTAATTGTCTACTACCGCTTATTCTATAAAGTGAGTCTCACTGTTGCTGAAAAAATCTATGCGGTTTATCATCTTCGGATGAATATTTACAGAAATGAAGTAAAAACTCTTAAGTAAACCAACCATCATAGTGTTTTTCCAGATTGACTTTCTCACTTCACCATGATGAACTTCACACATAACAAAGGGTCTGATATACTTCACTAGGGAATTTTAGATAACTAGAAGGTAGGAATAATCATGAAAAATCGTAAAGTACGGAATGAGCCACATCCAATTTTATCTTCCATATTAGAGTATATATATATCATAATCGGAGCTGCAATTATTGCCGTTGGATTTAATGTTTTTTTACTACCTAATGAAGTTGCATCTGGTGGAGTAAGTGGAATTAGTACTATACTAAAAGGTGTATTCAATTGGAATCCAGGTCTTGTGCAATATGCATTTAATATTCCGTTGTTTATAACTGGCGTTATTTTACTTGGTAAGCAATTCGGTGCACGTTCACTTGTCGGAACTCTTACGTTGCCATTATTTGTATTATTAACAGCGAATTGGGAACCAGCCACAATGAATCCTTTACTCGGAGCATTATTTGGCGGTATCTCAGTTGGTGTAGGTCTGGGGATCGTATTTAGAGGACGTGCATCAACAGGAGGAACCGACTTAGCAGCCCAAATTATTGCAAAATATTCAGGTCTGACACTTGGTACAAGCGTCATGTTAATTGATGGACTCATAGTGCTTTCAGCTGCTTTAGTATTTGATGTTGAAAAAGGATTATACGCTTTAATCGGATTATTTGTTACCACGAAAACAATTGATATTATCCAACTTGGCTTTAGCCAATCGAAAATGGTTTACATTATTACGAATAAACAAGAAGAAATTAGGGATGCTATCTATACCGAAGTTAATCGGGGTGTGACAAAACTTTCAGCAGTTGGCGGTTATACAGAACAAGAACGACCAATATTACTTGTCGTTGTCTATCAGACAGAGTTTACAAAATTAAAACAAGTAATAAAAAACGTTGATCCGTCTGCATTTGTCATCGTAACAGACTCCTACGAGGTATTAGGTGAAGGTTTTAAACGTCCTTAATAAGGTATACTTTAGTAGAATGTAAAAAATTCTGGGAGGAAAAGAACATGAAATTGAAATTACTTGCAGCTATTTTTGGTTCTGTATTGATGATTGCCGCATGTGGTGGCGGAGATGAAGAACCGACCGTAACAAATAAGAAAAA
>NZ_JBFUKT010000271.1:0-2962 GCF_056400705.1 Paenisporosarcina sp. P5_A11 | reverse complement strand
GATTACTTCTACGACTCCACCAATAGAATCTCCATTTTCTTTCGCTTCATCAATCGCTTGAACCATTAACTTAGAAGCTTCTTGATCCACACAATATACAGGGTCTTCTTCAATAATTCCACGAATTTGTGCAACAGTTAAATCTGCACTTTTTGAGGTGTCAGCTTTTATGCCACCAATTTCTGTTACATGAGAGACAATACTGATACCCAGTTCAGATAACAATTGTTTCGCTACTGCTCCGACTGCCACACGTACGGTAGTTTCTCGAGCAGACGAGCGTTCTAACACGTTACGTAAATCGGTATGACCATATTTCATGCCACCAACTAAATCGGCATGTCCAGGACGCGGTCGTGTGATTTGTCGTTTAACATCTTCAGGGTTTAATCCTTCTTCTAAAGGTTCAATACCCATGACATGTGTCCAATGCTTCCAGTCGTCGTTTGTCACAACTAAAGCTACTGGGGAACCTAATGTTTTACCATGACGAACACCCGACGTAATATCAACCGTATCAGTCTCTATTTGCATACGGCGTCCTCGACCATGTCCACCTTGTCTTCTTTTCAAATCTTTATTTATCATTTCAGCCGTAATGGTTAATTGTGCGGGTAAACCCTCTATAATGGCGGTCAATTGTGGACCGTGAGATTCTCCTGCTGTTAAATAACGCATAACACTTTCCCCCTTCAACTCGCTAAAGTATTTTAAATAACACTATACCACAAACCTTTTTCATTTTCATCGTTCAATTTATGAATAAAATTATCTAGACCCTTTCCTCTACATATAACAAGTATAGCCTAAAGATAATTTGACGGAAAATAAAAAAACAGTCAAATGAAAAATCATTTGACTGCTTACTTTTTTAGTTAATCCAGTTGTTAGCTTCTTTCGTGTAAGAAACAAGCTCTTCTTCTTTGAAGAATAAACCAATTTCACGAACTGCGCTATCAGAAGAGTCAGAACCGTGAATGATGTTTTTTCCAACTGTAACTGCGAAATCTCCACGAATTGTACCTGGTGCAGATTCTTTAGGGTTTGTAGCTCCAGTCATCAAACGGCCAACTGAAATTACGTTTTCACCTTCCCAAACCATTGCGAACACTGGTCCAGATGTGATGAAGTCTACTAATTCGCCAAAGAATGGACGTTCTTTGTGTTCGCCATAGTGTTCAGCAGCAAGTTCAGGTGTAATTTGCATTAATTTTGATCCAACTAATTGGAAGCCTTTCTTTTCGAAACGACCTACGATTTCACCGATCAAGTTACGTTGTACGCCATCAGGTTTTACCATTAAAAACGTTCTTTCCATAATAAACACTCCTTCAATTAAATCTTAGAGAATGATTCCCTTCTGTTAAGGGTAATTTATCCACCGTAAAAAATACTACCATTGTATCATCGTTTGTTCAACCTATTAAAATTTGCGTTTCCCCATATAAAGCGCAATTTCGCGGAGAGATTTTTTTGCAGGTGAAGCTGGTAGTGAATCTATTTCTTTAAGGGCTTTTTGTAAATAGCGGTTACTGATGGCTTTCGCTTTAGGAATCGCGTCGGATTCTCGAATTCTTTTCACCAGTGCAAGTCGCTCAATTTCTGTCATGTTTCCAGAAATAGCATGTTCAAGCGCTGGTCTAAATTCGGGCGAATCTTTTAAAAATAGAATCGGCAATGTTATATTACCTTGAATTAAGTCTGATCCTGCTGGTTTACCTAATTCTTTATCTGTCGATGTAATGTCTAAGATATCGTCTATTATCTGGAACGACATTCCAACATAATAGCCGAACCGTTTTAAATGAGTGGCTGTTTTCTCATCAGCTCCCGAGACCACTGCACCAAGTTCACAGCTAGAGGAAATTAATAAAGCTGTTTTTCTTTTTATACGTCTAAAATAATCTTGTAGGCGTTGATCTAACCTGAATTTATCTTCAATTTGAATGATTTCCCCAACACAAATTTCTACCATTGCGTATGAAAGAATCCGATGAGCTTGTGGATTATTAATGTTGGTAATATATTCAAGCGCTCGGGCAAAAATAAAATCGCCGGTATACATGGCGACTCGATTATTCCACTGTGCTTTAACGGTTAACTGACCACGTCTCATTTCAGAATCATCAATTACATCATCGTGTACTAGTGATGCCATATGTATAAGCTCTAAAGGGACTGCAACATTCATCATTTGGTCAATTTGATAATTCCCAAACTTAGCTGCTAACAAAACAAAAACGGGCCGAATTCGCTTTCCGCCCGCTAATAGTAAATGAAGAGATGCTTCATTGAGTAAGTCTGAAGACGAATTCACCGCTATTTCTAATTCTTTTTCGATGAGATCTAAATCTGAACGCATATCAGAATAGAGCATCTTCAACTTCATCTTTTCCACAACCAGTAACCTTCTCCCAGTAATTAAACTTTTTTCATGCCAATATGTCTTGCAGCTGCTCCGCCGCTATATGGCTTGTATTCTACTTCCACAAATCCAGCTTGTTCTATCATTTTTGCAAGTTCCTTCATCCCTGGAAAATCCTTCGCAGATTCCTGTAACCAAGAATATTCTTTATAACTTTTCGCGAAAAACTTACCAAACACAGGCATTACATATTTAAAATAGAATCGAAATAATTGTTTGTACCCCGGTAATTCCGATTGTGATGTTTCTAAACACACAAACATCCCACCTGGTTTTAGAACACGGTTGATTTCTTTTAAAACTTGCATATAATCAGGAACATTTCGCAAGCCAAAACCAATCGTAATATAATCAAACGTAGCATCAGGGAATGGTAATTGCATAGCATTTCCATGAATCAATTCAATTTGAGGATATTCTTTAACTTTCTCATACCCAACATTCAACATATTTTGGCTAAAGTCTAATCCAATCGCTTTTCCATTTGGACCTACCGCATGTCCCATTGAAATCGTCCAGTCAGCAGTTCCACAACAA
>NZ_JBFUKT010000270.1:0-2967 GCF_056400705.1 Paenisporosarcina sp. P5_A11 | reverse complement strand
CTAATCGATCGAGGACTTAACCACAATTTTGAATGGCTTTCAATGGCCCGTTTATCCAGTTTTGAGTGAACAAACACTCAATAAGTCTAGTGATAATGGCAAAGAGGTCACACCCGTTCCCATACCGAACACGGAAGTTAAGCTCTTTAGCGCCGATGGTAGTTGGGGGTCTCCCCCTGCAAGAGTAGGACGTCGCTAGGCAATTAAGAGACCGGTACCGAAAGGTACTGGTTTTTTTGTGTTTATTTTTTTCTATGGAGTCGAAGGTGTGCGAGAAAGAGGAGGAACAAAGAGTTCGAGGAGACAAAGGGAAGAGACTCGGAGCGTATAATATACGCGAGACTCGAAGACCTGCGGTTGACGAAGAAATCTGCCGTTCATCGTCTTTCGTAGCCCGAATACGGAAGTTAAGCTCGTGCGCCGATGGTAGTTTTAGGGTTTCCCCCTGCAAGAGTAGGACGTCGCTAGGCAAGTAGGAAACCGGTACCGAAAGGTACTGGTTTTTTTGTGTTCATTTTTTCTATGGAGTCGAAGGTGTGCGAGAAAGAGGAGGAACAAAGAGTTCGAGGAGACAAAGGGAAGAGACTCGGAGCGTATAATATACGCGAGAAACGAAAAGCCCTCAGGTGCGCCTTCTTCGAATAGACCCTCGAAGGATTCATATTGTTGTATAATAAAGTCATATTGAAGTGAGAGGGATTAGCAAATGGATAAACGACCAATTGTCGAAGCGATGCAACGGTTTTATGAAAGCCAAAATATATCGTTTCATGTGCCGGGTCATAAGCATGGAGCATTGTCTGAATTGCCACGTGCGTTTATAGATGTGATGAAATTTGACTACACTGAGCTTAGTGGACTCGATGATTATCATCACCCGGAAAGCATTATAGAAGAAGCACAAGTATTACTAGCTAAAACTTACAGTGCCCAACATAGTTATTTTCTTGTAAATGGTTCTACCGTTGGAAATTTAGCGATGGTGTATGCTACATGCAGAGAAGGGGACCGTGTGTTGGTTCAACGAAATGCACATAAATCGATTTTTAATGCGCTAGAATTAGTTGGAGCACTTCCGATATTCTTAACCCCAGAATGGGATGAAGTGACACATACTGCTACACATATAAGCATGGCAACTATGAAAGGTGCCATTGAGCAATATTCTGATGCTAAAGCAATTATATTAACTCATCCAACCTATTATGGTGTAACCAACCCCACTATGTTTGAAGTGATTAAGATGGCACACTCCTATGGGATTCCTGTACTAGTCGATGAAGCACATGGTGCACATTTTATCGCAACTGATGAATTTCCGATGTCTGCGCTTGAAATGGGTGCAGATGTAGTTGTACAATCTGCTCATAAAACATTACCTGCAATGACGATGGGTTCGTATTTACATATTCATTCGAAACTTGTTTCTAAAGATAAAGTAAATCGTTATTTGAGAATGCTTCAGTCTAGTAGCCCATCGTATATATTACTCGCTTCACTAGATGATGCAAGACAATATATCGGTACATATTCGCGTGGAGACTATCAGTTATTTCTCAAAACTCGTATGCAGTTCGTGGAGAGTTTAAGAACGATTAAATCTCTTGAAGTAATTGAAGTCGATGATCCCTTGAAATTACTTTTACGTGTCTCCAAATACACAGGCTATAGTTTGCAGAAGCAGATGGAGTACGAAGGTGTCTACGTGGAGCTAGCGGACCCTGAGCAAGTTCTGTTGATACTGCCGCTATTAAAGGCGAGACATCAATTCCCTTATGCTAAAATACGTATGAAGATTAAATCCGCTGTAGAAAAATGCTTAAAACTACAAAGGGACAAGATAGACATTGATTACTCACATGAATTACAAGCTCTTTCGACTTTAGCTGTTTCCTACCATGATTTACAGAACCAAGAAGAAGAATTCATTTTATATACAAAGGCCGCTGGTCGCATTTGTGCAGGAATGGTTATTCCCTATCCGCCAGGCATCCCATTATTCGTTCGAGGAGAACAAATAACTACGACTAAATTGAAAATGCTTGCGGATTATTTAGCGAGCGGGGCAATGATTCAAGGTGAGCATGACCTGGGCAACAAACACTTGCTCGTTTTGAAGGAGGAAAAAATATGAATAACCAAGGATTTTTTATTACGATTGAAGGACCAGAAGGCGCGGGGAAGACCACTGTAATGAGTGATGTGGTCGCACAATTGACGTCAGAAGGATATGAGATTGTCTCAACACGTGAGCCAGGTGGGATTCGGATATCAGAACATATACGAGAAGTAATTTTAGACAATACTTATACCGAGATGGATGGTCGAACAGAAGCTCTATTATATGCAGCAGCGAGAAGACAACATTTAGTGGAAAAGATAGCTCCAGCATTGAAAGACAATAAAATTGTTTTATGTGATCGTTTTATTGATGCGTCTCTTGCTTATCAGGGATATGCACGTGGTTTAGGAATTGACGAAGTGCTCTCGATTAATGAGTTTGCCATCGGAAAGTTAATGCCGAATCTGACACTATTATTTGATATAGAGCCATCAATTGGACTAAAAAGGATTGCTAAGCACGATGAAAGAGAAAAAAATCGACTAGACGCTGAAAGTTTAGCGTTTCATGAAAACGTTTGGAAAGGATATCAAGAAGTAGTTAAACGTTATCCAAACCGTATTCACGTAATTGATGCGTCAAAATCGCAAGAAGAAGTAACGGAAAACGTGCTGAATGTTCTGAAAAATTCTCTTGAATCACGCATGAAATGATCCATCTTTTCATGTTATAATAATAGGAAGAACTTCCGGAAAAGGGGATGAGCTGATGAAACTTATCGTGGCTGTCGTTCAGGATCAAGATAGTAGCCGTTTATCGAGTGCACTGACAAAAAGTGATTTTCGTGCCACTAAGTTAGCAAGTACTGGTGGGTTTTTACGGTCAGGAAACACAACGTTCTTAAT
>NZ_JBFUKT010000269.1:0-2984 GCF_056400705.1 Paenisporosarcina sp. P5_A11 | reverse complement strand
CGGTTAAGTTAATAAGGGCGCACGGTGAATGCCTTGGCACTAGGAGCCGATGAAGGACGGTACTAACACCGATATGCTTCGGGGAGCTGTAAGTAAGCTTTGATCCGGAGATTTCCGAATGGGGAAACCCACTGTTTTTAATCGAGCAGTACGTTTACGTGAATACATAGCGTATCCGTGGCACACCCAGGGAACTGAAACATCTAAGTACCTGGAGGAAGAGAAAGAAAAATCGATTCCCTGAGTAGCGGCGAGCGAAACGGGAAGAGCCCAAACCAAGAAGCTTGCTTCTTGGGGTTGTAGGACACTCAATACGGAGTTACAAAGGAACGAGTTAGACGAAGCGATCTGGAAAGGTCCGCCGCAGCAGGTAAAAGCCCTGTAGTCGAAAGTTCGTTCTCTCCTGAGTGGATCCTGAGTACGGCGGAACACGTGAAATTCCGTCGGAATCTGGGAGGACCATCTCCCAAGGCTAAATACTCCCTAGTGACCGATAGTGAACCAGTACCGTGAGGGAAAGGTGAAAAGCACCCCGGAAGGGGAGTGAAATAGATCCTGAAACCGTGTGCCTACAAGTAGTTAGAGCCCGTTAATGGGTGATAGCGTGCCTTTTGTAGAATGAACCGGCGAGTTACGATTGCATGCAAGGTTAAGCTGAGAAGGCGGAGCCGCAGCGAAAGCGAGTCTGAATAGGGCGATAGAGTATGTAGTTGTAGACCCGAAACCAGGTGATCTACCCATGTCCAGGGTGAAGGTAAGGTAACACTTACTGGAGGCCCGAACCCACGCACGTTGAAAAGTGCGGGGATGAGGTGTGGGTAGCGGAGAAATTCCAATCGAACCTGGAGATAGCTGGTTCTCTCCGAAATAGCTTTAGGGCTAGCCTCAATTTTGAGAATCCTGGAGGTAGAGCACTGTTTGGACTAGGGGCCCATCCCGGGTTACCGAATTCAGACAAACTCCGAATGCCAGAGATTTATAATTGGGAGTCAGACTGCGAGTGATAAGATCCGTAGTCAAGAGGGAAACAGCCCAGACCACCAGCTAAGGTCCCAAAGTAATTGTTAAGTGGAAAAGGATGTGGCGTTGCTTAGACAACCAGGATGTTGGCTTAGAAGCAGCCATCATTTAAAGAGTGCGTAATAGCTCACTGGTCGAGTGACGCTGCGCCGAAAATGTATCGGGGCTAAACAATTCACCGAAGCTGTGGATGGATTCCTTMKGGAATCCGTGGTAGGAGAGCGTTCTAAGGGCGTTGAAGCTAGACCGTAAGGACTGGTGGAGCGCTTAGAAGTGAGAATGCCGGTATGAGTAACGAAAGACGGGTGAGAATCCCGTCCACCGAATGACTAAGGTTTCCTGAGGTAGGCTCGTCCGCTCAGGGTTAGTCGGGACCTAAGTCGAGGCCGATAGGCGTAGACGATGGACAACAGGTTGATATTCCTGTACCACCACTCCACCGTTTGAGTAATGGGGGGACGCAGAAGGATAGGGTAAGCGCGCTGTTGGTTATGCGCGTTCAAGCAGTGAGGCGTGAAACGAGGCAAATCCCGTTTCTATAACGTTGAGCTGTGATGACAAGGACCATTAGGTCTGGAGTTCCTGATTTCACACTGCCAAGAAAAGCCTCTAACGAGGTGGAAGGTGCCCGTACCGCAAACCGACACAGGTAGTCGAGGAGAGAATCCTAAGGTGAGCGAGAGAACTCTCGTTAAGGAACTCGGCAAAATGACCCCGTAACTTCGGGAGAAGGGGTGCTCTATTAGGGTGTTAAAGCCTGAGAGAGCCGCAGTGAATAGGCCCAGGCGACTGTTTAGCAAAAACACAGGTCTCTGCAAAACCGTAAGGTGACGTATAGGGGCTGACGCCTGCCCGGTGCTGGAAGGTTAAGAGGAGTGCTTAGCGCRAGCGAAGGTGCGAATTGAAGCCCCAGTAAACGGCGGCCGTAACTATAACGGTCCTAAGGTAGCGAAATTCCTTGTCGGGTAAGTTCCGACCCGCACGAAAGGCGTAACGATCTGGGCACTGTCTCAACGAGAGACTCGGTGAAATTATAGTACCTGTGAAGATGCAGGTTACCCGCGACAGGACGGAAAGACCCCGTGGAGCTTTACTGTAGCCTGATATTGAATTTTGGTACAACTTGTACAGGATAGGTAGGAGCCTGAGATACCGGAGCGCCAGCTTCGGTGGAGGCGTCAGTGGGATACTACCCTGGTTGTATTGAACTTCTAACCCTTGCCCCTTATCGGGGYAGGAGACAGTGTCAGGCGGGCAGTTTGACTGGGGCGGTCGCCTCCTAAAGTGTAACGGAGGCGCCCAAAGGTTCCCTCAGAATGGTTGGAAATCATTCGTAGAGTGTAAAGGCAGAAGGGAGCTTGACTGCGAGACCTACAAGTCGAGCAGGGTCGAAAGACGGGCTTAGTGATCCGGTGGTTCCGCATGGAAGGGCCATCGCTCAACGGATAAAAGCTACCCCGGGGATAACAGGCTTATCTCCCCCAAGAGTCCACATCGACGGGGAGGTTTGGCACCTCGATGTCGGCTCATCGCATCCTGGGGCTGTAGTCGGTCCCAAGGGTTGGGCTGTTCGCCCATTAAAGCGGTACGCGAGCTGGGTTCAGAACGTCGTGAGACAGTTCGGTCCCTATCCGTCGTGGGCGTAGGAAATTTGAGAGGAGCTGTCCTTAGTACGAGAGGACCGGGATGGACACACCGCTGGTGTACCAGTTGTTCTGCCAAGAGCATCGCTGGGTAGCTATGTGTGGCCGGGATAAGTGCTGAAAGCATCTAAGCATGAAGCCCCCCTCAAGATGAGATTTCCCATTACGCAAGTAAGTAAGATCCCTCAAAGACGATGAGGTAGATAGGTTCGAGGTGGAAGCGCGGCGACGTGTGCAGCTGACGAATACTAATCGATCGAGGACTTAACCACAATTTTGAATGGCTTTCAATGGCCCGTTTATCCAGTTTTGAGTGAACAA
>NZ_JBFUKT010000268.1:0-3010 GCF_056400705.1 Paenisporosarcina sp. P5_A11 | reverse complement strand
ATCTAAAACTGCACCATTATCATCAATACACGCAATGATTTCATGTTCAAGAGCCGTTAAGATGGGGAGTGCTTGTTTTCGCTCAATAAAGTAAGGGATTTTTATATCTTCCGATTCTTCTACTGCTTCAAGAAATTGACGTAATATTCGACTAGCACGAATGGTACTCGCTATTTCCATTAGTTCAGTCGGACTTAACATCCCTCCTATTTGTGCGCGTTTTGCATGTCCTCGCACATCAAATATGCCGCCCATTGGTACATTGCCACGTACGCGTAAGAGATCTAGACCTTCATCCATTTCATCTAACAATCGCTTGACTTCCTCTAATACGATGGAAGGTTCAAGTAAATCTAATTGGGCTCGACCAAGTGAGGATGTACAAAAATTCGCAACTTGTTCTCTCACTTTATCAAATTCGAGTGTTTTCAATGCTCGTTTCGTTATCATTCAAAACACCTCCTTAATTTCTTTAGTGAATTTTAATCGTTTAAATAATTCTTCAATTTATCGTAAGACCATGTATTTACAATCAAGTCTTTCTTTAACCATGCTTTTAGTGCATATTTCACGCCGATATCCATAAATCTTAACTGGTCTATAGCATGCGCATCTGTATTGATAGCAATCGGTACTTGTAAGTTTTGAGCTTCAATTAAATAATCAGTAGCTAAATCTAATCGATGCGGGTTGGCATTTAATTCTAAAATTTTGCCATATTCAGCAGCCCATTTGATTAATTGTGAAACATCTGGATTATAGCCGTTACGTTTTCCAATTATACGTCCGGTTGGATGGGCAATCATATCGACATGTTTGTTTTTCATAGCCGTAAATAATCGTTCCATAATTTTTTCTTGTGGTTGGCTAAAACTTGAATGAATCGATGCAATAACAAAATCAAGTTCAGCAAGAAGGTCATCATCAAAATCTAGTGAGCCATCCGGTAATATATCCATTTCGGTACCCGCCAAAATGTGAATCGATGGATACTCCTTTTGAATTTTGCGAATTTCATTAATTTGTTCGCGTAAACGTTCTGCAGATAAACCATTTGCTACGCGTAAATAATGTGAGTGATCTGTAATGGCCATATGAGTGTACCCTTTTGCCAAACATGCTTCAACCATTTCACGCAAGGTATGGGCACCGTCTGAATGGGTGGTATGCATATGTAAATCGGATTTTATAGATTCCCTATTGATAAGATCTTTTAATTCATCTTGACGGTCAAATTCTTTGGAATCTTCACGCACAGCGGGTGGAAAATAAGGAAGTCCAAAATGAGCGAAGAAATCATGTTCCGTCTCGAATGTTTGATTTGAGCCATCTTCTTGCTCCACTCCATACTCACTGATTTTCTTTCCTTCAGCTTTAGCTATCTGACGGAGCTTGACGTTATGATCTTTTGATCCAGTGAAATGATGAAGAGCTGTTACGTAAGCTGCAGGTTCGACTAGTCGAAAATCGACATCAATCATTTCTTCAAGATCAATCGTAACTGAAACTTTTGTGTCGCCGGCTGCAATAATTTCAGTAACGGGCAACTCTTTTAATAGAGCTTCTCTTACTGTAACAATATCTGTGGTTGCGATGATGAAATCAAGGTCTTTACTCGTTTCCTTTACTCGGCGAAAACTACCTGCCACTGAAAACTTGTCAATATGTGTGATTTTATTTAAGATAGCTTCGATAAATAACACTGCCGTCTCTAAGCGCCAAATAGGTAATCTATCTGGTCTTGATTCAAACTGGTCCAATTCTTTCAAGATTTTCACTTGTGTTTTTTCACCAAAACCTGCTAGTGACTGAATTTCCCCATCAACACAAGCTTGTTTTAAAGACTCTACTGAATCGACTCCGAGTTCTTGATATAACTTCGCTATTTTCTTTCCACCAAGACCTGGAAGTTTTAATAGTGGTAACAGTCCACTTGGCACAGATGCTTCTAATGCCTGTAATTCTGAAGACTTTCCCGTTTCTTTCAATTCATCAATAACAGCAGCAGTACCTTTTCCAATGCCTTTTAATTTCGTAACATCGTCGATTTCAGAAAAGCTTCTTGCATCAAGTTCGAGTGCTTGTGCCGCTTTACGGAAAGCAGAAACTTTAAATGGGTTTTCTCCTTTTAATTCCATATATAGAGCAATTTTCTCTAAAGTTCGGATAACCACTTTTTTATTCATATCTATTCCTCCAGTCTTTAAAACCCTGTTCAAAAAGGAGCATAAAAGATCCGAGTAGGTCGAGGCGGCGTAGCCTTCGAGCACCGCAGCGTATGGTTTTGATACGTGAGGAGCGGAGAAGCAAGCCRACGATTAAGGTATACAGCCTAAATTCGCCACTTTCCGTGGCAACGGCTGCATGACCTGCCTTCTGCAGGCCTCAGCTATTTTAAGCGGACTTTTTGAACATCCTCTTTAAAAAAACTCCTCTCGGGAAGAGAGAAGTCATCATTCAGTATAGATGTACCACCAATTTTTAACCGTCTCTGATATAAAAGGAGTTTTTGTAAGCATAGACTCAGCTAAATTAGAGTTTTCGATTAAGCTTTGGAAAGGTTCGATTGGCAGTAATGCCACTACATAAATTAATATGAATAAGAAAACATAAAATTCAATGAATCCTAAAATAGCTCCAGTAATTTTACTGATAAACCCTAAAATTGGTAGGTATGATAGGAAGTCGAACATGGATGCTACTAGTTGTAACGCGAATTTCACAACAAAAAAGATAAGTGCAAACGCGATTAATTGATAAAATGTTTGATCCAAATCAAGTTTATCGATTGCAAATGTAAGCCTTGAACTCGAGTCTACTGTAGGATATGGAATCCATAACACAAATTTCTCTGCGAGTGGTTTATAATACGTGTAGGCGACTACAAGCGCAATGATAAAACCAGTCATATGTATCAACTGAACGATTAATCCTCGTTTAGCACCTACGAATAATCCTATAAATAATAATAGTAAAATAATAATATCTAACATTTATTCATCCCTTTATC
>NZ_JBFUKT010000267.1:0-3042 GCF_056400705.1 Paenisporosarcina sp. P5_A11 | reverse complement strand
GGCGTATCCATCCAATCATTCTCAATGCCTTTCAGGAAATAATCGAAGAACTCCTTCTGTTGTTCCAGCGATTCACGCAAATAGTAGGTTTCCCATTCCTTGCGGCCATGAACCAGCAGCCACTTGTCTTTGGATGAAGCCTGTTTAAAGCCTTCAAAGGTACCGCGGTTATGCAACCCTTGAGTGGACCAGCTGGCGCAAACAAACATGGGTACCTTGATATCGGACAATGTAACCTGTCTTTCTTCCCAGTGCTCATCGAGTAACGGATGTTCTTTTTGCGTCTCTACCATTTCTTCTATGTTGTTATTTGGCCACCGGGTATGTTGCAACTTCTCGAAATCAGCTGAGAAAACCGTTTCCGGTATTCCGCCGTGAAAGTACCATTCCCGGTACAGATCAGAAGTCCCTTCCCACGGGATGATCGCCTTCAGATGAGGCGGATTTATAGCGGCAACCCGCCATTGGGTCATGGCCAGATATGACACACCGTTTAGTCCCACATTGCCATCGCTCCACTCCTGAACGCCGGCCCATTCGATGACTTCATAATAATCTTGAGTTTCCGTTTTCGTCCAAGGATAGAGGTCACCTTCCGAATTTGAACTACCCCGCGTTGCGATTTTAATCAATATATAATCGTTTGGCACCCAAAAACCGGGATCAGGTGACTCAAATGGCGCAAAAAGAGATGTGACGATAGTACCTACCGTCGGCCAGACTTGACGAAAAGTATCATAGGGGGGTAAGCCATCTTTATTATATGGATCCATGCTCATTACCACCGGAAACTTCCCAGGCTTATTCGGACGGAAAACATTGACGTATATTGTGACCCCATCTCGCATTTTAATGGGAACATCCTTCTCCATTATCATCTCTTGATTTCCAAAATGCGCCGTAGTCATGACTATTTTGTTCAAACCTGGTTTAGTGTCATTGGGATGTGTCGTTTTCAGATCAGGACGACCCAAGAATTTGTTCATTTTACATCTACTTCCTTTCATTAAAAATTCATCCGCTGTAACCTATAAGTTCCTTAAAAGTAGCCTCCCAACTTTGAGTGGAAACATACAGATTAGATGATGTTGAATTTTGCTTAGCGTATATTTTTGTTAAAAGTTGGCTGTATCCCTCCTAGATGTTAAGTTATAATAAAGAACAACCTGTTGTGTATTACTTTTCAAATTATAAAATTGAATTAGGTTCTGTTCAATAATTAAAAATGGCAAATGTGTTGGTTACGGAACACCTTTAATAATTGTGTTGGGTAAAAGGAAGGAGGAATTTGCTTGCGTAATAGTAATACTGATTTACGTGTCATTCGGACAAAAGAATCAATTCGACACGCATTAGTAGAATTAATAAATGAAAAAGGGTTCGAAGCAATTACGGTTAAAGACATAACAATTAGTGCGAAAATAAATAGAGGTACATTTTATGCACACTATCAAGACAAATTTGATTTAATGACTAAATGCGAGGAGGAAATTATGCTTGATATGTCCAGAATTACAAAGCAAAACTTCCCAAGTGTTATTGCCGCGCTTGAAACTGACTCTCAGACTTTGACACCATTTTCCTTTACAGTTTCATTATTTGAGTATTTAAATATAAATGGTGAATTTATGAAAGCTGTGTTAGGTCCCAAAGGGGATTTATCATTTCAAACAAGACTGAAAAAATTTATGTGGGAAACACTCTATGGAAATAATCCAAACGCATTTGTAAAGGAAGAAAATCTTCTTGTTCCAGGACAATATTTAGCTTCTTATATGGGAAATGCAATAATAGGGGTCATTCAACAATGGTTGGAAAGTGGCAGGAAAGAATCTCCTCAAGAAATGGCTCGCATCCTAACGACCATTACGGTTAATGGTCCCTTCTTTGCGGCTGGTATGAAAAAGTAATGATAGGTAAAAGGACAGTATCCAAGTTTTTTATGTACTGTCCTTTTTTAATTTGTTCTTGAACTAACCATTGCGTAGTACAATTGAATGCCAAAATCTTTTTGAATAGCAAGATTGAAAAAAGGATTCATATGTAGAGAAAAGAGGGGACAAAATGATCCGCGATAGAGGTAATAAAAAGTGGGTTTCACTAATGTTACCTGAACATGTAAAGATGTTGAGGGAATATAACGCAAGTTATAATAAGATTCCAAAACCGTCTCTTGATGAACAGAAATATGAACAGTTTAATGAAATTGTATCTGAGGCTATGGAAATGATTAATACCTTGGAATTTGCTTATTATTTTCAAGGGGATATCAGACAATACATTGGCAATATTCACTATTTCGATGTATTAAAAAAAGAGTTAAGAATTATTGATCAACGGGCTGAAAAGCACTTTTTAAAATTAGAAAATATCATGGGGATATCAAACTACAATGAATAATTTTCAAAAAAATTGAGTAGCATTAAAAGCAGGACTAAATGAAAAGGACTATCTATATGGACATATCTTTAAAGAATGAATGTTTGAAATTAAAAAGATTTTTCAAAAAAAAGTCTTGATAAAATCATTAAGTGGCAAGGCATGTTTTTAACCGAACATATGAATATGCAACGCAAATGGCGAGTCACCTGCTGGCTGGATTGTATCACGTACACATCCCAGGTTGACATAACACCCGAATTGGGAAGTAACCAGTTTCCTTACTCAATAAAAAAAGCTGCTTTTCATGGCAGCCTATTGATCACCTAAATCTGTGGTCATTTCTTGTTTAATTAAAGCTACTTCACTTTCTGTCATCTCTCCAATTGTTACTTTTTCATCAATAAATTCAAAAAGAACTACATTATTAGAACCCCCTATGTAATCTAATCGATTTTTCTCCCTCTCTAACCACTCATTGGAAGTTCGACGTTTTAAGATTACATTTTCAACAAATTGATTAAACTTCTCCTGAGCTTCGGATCGTAAATGAACAGAAAAGAGTAAAATCTCATCAGGCCAATCGGGATTTTTTTTATAGGAGGAATCAAAAAAAAGGGTTTCCTCTTCCTCTGAATAATCATCGAAGAATATATCCCACTC
>NZ_JBFUKT010000266.1:0-3060 GCF_056400705.1 Paenisporosarcina sp. P5_A11 | reverse complement strand
GGCTAAGGATATGAGAGTGCAAGAAATAATAAATTCTGATTAATAGATATACCTTCTAATATGTGAAGATTTGAAGGGGAGCGACGGAAAATCCAACCTCAGGATTAACAATATGAAAGACGTGCGCTATTTTTGAACGGTACGGGAAGGAAGAGGATTGTAGTTTTTACGCATAAAGTCTAAAATTACACTAAATGTGTAAAGAAAAGGGGTTAAACAGTAATGCGGAAAACAAAAATATGGCTCAGTCTTTTATTCATCATAGTTGGTTGTATCATATTTTGGTATATAAATTATCCTGCCTATGAAAAGTTAGCAGAAGAGCGCGTTGATACATATTTGGAAGCACAAGACTATGTTGATCGAAAAGTGTTTCAGAAAGAATCACTTAAAAATTTCCAGGGTCGCTGGGAAATCGTTTATAAGTTTGAAGATGAGAAACACTTGAATTACCAATATACATACGATAAATCGGGAGATCGGGTTTTATTATTTGTCTACGAATCTCCAAAGATAATTGGAGGTCGTGTGGTTCGCAGTGAAGGTTGGACCCACTTTGATAAGCAAGGAAATATGATTAATGAATGAAATTTCAATTGATAACCAGCCCTGTTAGTGCAACAAAAGAGCTGCCTAAGCAAACCTTCTTCTACTAAAGCACCCGTTAGTTGAATAAGGAAAAATGCTTTACTACCTTCTTGGAGTGAAGCACCTTTAGTTTAAGTAAAATGTTTTACAATATTTTTTACATGGATACACTTGAAATTTTTATGGTCTCTGCTGAATCGTCATTTCTTCCCACGAATAATTTGGTATAGTTGCAATCCATAACGTATTTCCCATGATATCCACGTCCAAAACGATGGAATCCCTAGCATCAAACACTTTTTCGGATTTTCTTTCATCTTTCGTGTTGATGGAATAAATAGCTTCACCCCTATGTGTGTATCCGAATAATTTCTCTCCTTTTTTAATAAGTTTAACTACCATTTCATCAACTTGAATTTTTCTCCAATTTTCCTCTTGAAGATTTCGGGTCCAAATTCCATTTTGTGTGGCAATGAATAGCCTATTATTAATCACTTTCATATCCACAGGTATATCATTACTATTCGGCATGGTTATTTCGTTCCATCCATCATTTGTCTTTCGCAAGATCTTCCTTTCTTCTGTGAATACCACCAAATCACCATTATCCGAAATCTGAACAACATTAAATGGTTTGTGTAAAATAGCTTGTTCCCAACTCTCCCCTTGATTGGTTGTATAGTAAATACTCCCACTCGATATCACGGCTATATGGTTGTTGATCGAATAATCCATGTTCTCAATCATGTGGTCTAATGAAAGAATTTTCGTTCCTTTAGCGTTTGATGTAATACCTGCCCATAATTCCTTTTCCGTAGCTGCAAATAATTGATCATTTATATCAAACCACGCGTGTGTGACATAGTTATTAGCTTGGAGTTCTGTCCATGTTTCTCCATTGTTATGGCTCCATTCAATAAAAGGTTGCTTCGTTGTACTAAATTGTGTTGGCTTTTTGTCTCCCCATACTACTAAATTGTTGTTTCCAGCAACAATCCCCGTAATCGCCATCCCTTTTTTTGTTAGGTTAATGGTGCCAATACGTTTGGATATTAATCCTCCACCGTATGGTAATTTATGATTGGCACTGACCACATCTCCGTTTTGGGCATTAAATGAAATTCGAGTAAAACGGCTATCTCGATCATTTCCAATCACTGTTAGAATGGGCATACCATCGATACTATCTAGTGTAAAATGATATCCTGTTGCCCAATCTTTTCCTGGGTTTAGTCCGTATTTATCCTTTGCTAGTTGGAGAACATCAGAGCTATCCAACTTGATCTCATTGTGGGGTATTGTTGGATCCTGAGATTGCTTACTCGGTCTAAACACCGTAATTTTCTTTTCTGAGATACCAATTAGTACATAATCATCCGTACCTGGAACCACAAAGTTCATAAACCATTTAAAGCGTTTCCCTGTTCCTCCTCTCGATCCTCCCATCGTTTCATCCACACTGTTTACTGTTGTAAGTGTTGCTTTTACATTCCATTCTTTTGCTCTCTGGAATCCAATGTTAATCGCTTCTTTTAGCGTAATTTCACCATCTGAAGCGATTCCTTCACGACCAATCAAATTTACAAAAACTAAAAAAACAACTAACAAACAAGAGGTTTTTTTTAAGAAACTCAAAATTATCACCATCCCATAACTAAATAGGCACATTAATCATAGGATTAATGTGCCTTTTAGGATGGAGTAAATACTTCGTTATATACCCTAACAAACAAAATACTCCTTTTATCAAAGAATCCTTCTTCAACTAAACTGCCCCGTTAATTACATAAGAAAAAAGCTACCTAAGCAGCTCACTGAGCTTAAACTAAAGCACCCGTTAGTGAAATTTCATGTAAATTCAATAATCAATAGAATTAGCTATATCTACTAAGGTCTCGAGCGTAACTTTGTCTGAACCTCGCTTATCAATATTTAATGTGTATTGCCAATTATCCCTTTCGAAAACAAGCAAGTTAAAACCCGAAATTGTCATATAAGTAGCTACAGTCCCATTTTTAAGTTCAAAGGTTTTTAGCACGTATTTCTCTCTGATAGGCAATTTATACTTAAGTGATCGAACAACAATTTTATAATGATTTTCAGATATTTYATCATTKATCAACGTCACTTCAAATGATTCAGAACTTTCATATTCTGAATCGTTAAAGCGTCCAAAGGAGGTACTCTCAGTGGAAGTTTTAATTTTTCATTAAAATGTTGTTCAAAATCGTCAGATGCTTCTTCAGCGGTCTTGTATCCTATTTCAGGATAAATTACTTCATAAGAACTGGGCTTATCATTTGTAGTTGCATATACCGTTGAAAAAAACGTAAAAAATGAAGCCAAAAAAAGAATATTTGAATATAAGCTCCGATTGCATAATCCTTAAAAATTGTTTCTTCTGCCAACTTCTCAACTATCCTCTTAATGTCATTTTCCACTTTATTCAGATACTGTGGGGTACCATTTACC
>NZ_JBFUKT010000265.1:0-3088 GCF_056400705.1 Paenisporosarcina sp. P5_A11 | reverse complement strand
GAAATAATTACAGACAAGATATTTGGATTATGTAAAAGTCGATCAATCAGGTGGGCAAAAGAAAAAGCTATTCACCTTAAAGCTGCGGCAGCCAAATCTATCCCTGGAATTGGAGAAAAGATCGCGGCAACGATTATTTCTGAAATTGGTGAGATAGATCGATTTAATGATCCTAAAAAGCATGTAGCTTTCGCTGAGCTGATCCTAGAGTAGTTGCCACAAAAATTTGAATCACTAAAAGAGGATCAAATAGCCATATACATGCCTTGTATATGGCTGTTCGTTGTGCCATTCGTGATTGTCGTAAAAAAACAACTGATGAAATCATCCCTCGTAACAAAAGAATGCGAGAGATTTTCGACAAGAAACGTGAAGAAGGAAAGCCATTTAAAGTAGCTGTAATAGCTTGTGTAAATAAATTCTTACATTGGATATTTGCCCTTTTAAAGAATAGAACCACTTTCTAAGATATAGCTTAGAACCTAAATCTAACTAAATAACATAAAACCTTACAAAAAATCAGACTAATGGAAGGCTAATTGGCATGCACACCTGCCCCGTTATTTGAACAAAGTTCATTCTCTTACCCATTCTTTTTTCGCTTTTCTATATTCACTCCTTGATGAAAAGAAAAGGAGTGACATACTTATCATTAAATATAATGGTTCCATATCGAGAACATCTTTTATTAAGAAATTCCCCACAAAATAAGAGCATCCAAATAATACCCAGAAAGCTGAAAACCATATTGCAAGTAACCAAAATCGCTGATAAAAGTGGTTTTTATTCATGTTAGCCTCCTATTCTTTTTTATCAATACTAAGATTTTCTAATTGTGCTACACTGCCCCTTTAGTACAAYTAGAAAGTGCTAACCCCTTATTGAAGTAAAGCACCCGTTAGTTAAAGAAGTTGAGATAAAATAGCAGGTTAATTTGTCGACTTATTATGTACCCCTTTATTTACAAACTTCCTAATATAGAAAAAATAACAAGTAAGAATTGCACCCATAATCATCCCAATTACTGTTAAGTTTATTCCTGTCCCCGTGTTAGGACCATCTGCACGAAAAGATGCATTAGCATATATCGAGACGCAAACGATAATGAAACCAATCCATTCAAAAATCTTAGTTCTCATCACTCAACCCCCCCTTATAAATAATTATAACATAATTTACCAATTATAACCCTCCGCCTTATTGAACTAACCTTCCCCGTTAGTTGAACTAGAAAAAAAAAGATGCCAAAGCAACTCGATGATCTTTAACTAAAGCACCCGTTAGTTGAATAAGCAGTAAATCAATTTAGTTGTTCCACCAGTTCGGATATGAACTCCACCACTCTTATAATGAATTATAAATACGAGTTGTTATTGCTACACATTAAAACGATTCTTGAATATGCTAGGTAAGAATGTAAATTTATTCTCGAACTTGGAAAGAGGTATATTATGATTCAACTATCGGGGATGCCTTTTCAACAAAGTGACATGTGGTCGTCTGGTAGCATTGAAAGTATGATCATTCAACGGATGATTGAAGATACAGTCGTTTACTCGTATCAATCCATAGGTGAATTATCGTTTGAGCTTAAGTTACGAAAAAATATCATATTAAGTGCAAGAGCCATGAATCAAAGCAATGTGCCGTTTGAAATATTTGCAAATTCCCGTGCTAATCCTCAATACTGGCATTTGACGAGTACCGGCGGCTTCCTGCTGCGGCATGGAGTAAAACCATCAGACGCGATTCAAGATATTTACATGAACAGTTCACAATATGCTTTTGAATGTGCTACGGCAAAGGTCATTATCTATTACCATGCTGTCCTAAACTCGATGGGAGAATCCTTATTTAATCAATTATTTCAAAACAACATCTATTTATACGGCTGGCAATATGATTCTGAACTCCAAATAAAACCATATTATACTGACCATTCTTTGCCTGGAGATGTCGTATATTTTGAAAATCCGGACTTCGACCCGAGAACCCCTCACTGGAGAGGGGAGAATGCTGTTGTTTTAGGAGATGGTACGTATTTTGGTCATGGGTTAGGAATAATGACAGCTGAACAAATGATTCATACTCTGAATCAAAGCAGAATGCCAGGGGCAAATCAATCATCCTATCTGACAAATGTAATTGCAAGACCAYCTTTTAACCATTTGGCGAAACTTTCGATGTCGCAACCAGGTTATTTGATTCATAAATACAAACATATCGTCCATCATAACGAAAGTTCGGTTCCAATTGATCGATATTTGTTCTAATCGTAATCGCATCGTTCCCTGAGCCATGCCGTGAATAAAAAACACAATAACAATTGTCACATTTCAAAAAAGTTATGTCTCTCTACTTTACAAACTTTGAGAAAAAAGTTTTTATACCACTCTGTTTCCCCTTTATTTTGTGTTACTCTATGGGCTGAATTTCCCTTCCAATCTTTTATGGATTGTAATATGTTCAAGATAATCCTTTATATTGGTCTCTTCAAGGTAAAATGGAATAACCAAACGTGAGAGAACACTATCCAGTCTTTAAGTTATTATGATATGTAAACATTTTTTCATAAAAGTTTATCTTTGATTCAACTTACCTTTCACTTGTTCATATAATGTACTGAGAGGAGGCGTAACAGAATGGATCGATTTATTCTTTTAATGTTAGCTAGTATTTTAGCTGGTTTTGCATTATTAAAGGTTCCCTTAACAGGTACTTTCATATCAGGTTTAGAGCCAATAACTACCTTAATCGGTATTTTAGCTATTGTGATTTTCTCTCTTTTCCTAATATTTAAAGGCTTAATGGGACTACTGGGGAAGTAAACAGAAGTTAAGACTCAGATTTATTCTGAGTCTTTTTGATTTTCTTCCTACAAATAAATTATTATCTACTAAGCGCTATCTACTGCTCTAACTGATTAAAAGGAAGAGGTTTACTAATTAATACCCTTGCCTATTATAGTAATGATTTTTTTGTATTAGGTCTGCTTGGTTTTACGTTTCAGCAGTGACTTTCAAATTACAAAAATGTTTTACACCTAATTTTCAAAAATAAGAAAAATCGCAATCACACTATCTGGTGA
>NZ_JBFUKT010000264.1:0-3218 GCF_056400705.1 Paenisporosarcina sp. P5_A11 | reverse complement strand
GTATATAGAAGCTAAGTTTTTAGTGAAAACTGTTCAATCTTAATTGGTGAAATCTGTTCAATTTAGTTTAGCGTTTACATCACACCTTATTTAAGGTGTATGTCTATGAACCACCTTATAAAAAAGGACAACTTCTTCAAGGATCAAGATCTTTTATTATGGAGAAGAAGGTGCCTGGTGTAGATGATGAAATGTTGGGGAAGTAGATTGAGTAACATTCATAACAGTACCTGTGAATGATACCTTATTTCTAAAGCAACTGGAGTAGCTGTAACAATAAATGAAGTGAGTTAGCTGCCGAAATTGTATCTTCGGCAGCTAACTTTATATGCAGAAAGTGTCCATTCTTTGTGTACCCCAAATCGGCCAACTACGCGTGAAGGCTGGAGGGGCATGACGGAAGATAAACAGCCATAAAATCACATGTAAAAATCAGAAAAGATCGAAGTGATTCGTCACTTCGATCTTTTTTTGTTCACTGGGCTATGGTATAGCCGGTTACTTTACAACGTATCCTGGTAAACTCAACGCTACGAATTGGTAGTACTATTCAGCCGAAAATGCACAGGTACCAAAAGGAGAAAAGGTGCTATCCACTAAAGTAGAATATTTCTAGTAAATAATTAATTATTCAGTGAATTTTTACTATATATTTTCAGGTTAATTTAGTAGAATTTAACTATAGGGGACGTAAGGGAGAATTAATTTTGAAAAACTGTGATTCTAATTTAATCGACCATGAAGTATTAGCTCTAAAATCAGTATTTACCGGGAAGTATAAATCAATAATTATTACAACCCACGGGACTTATCATTCTGAAATGACTGTTCATGAATTACTTAATAAAGCATGCATTCGGTATGCTTCGACAATGGAAGGACGAATGCAGGCAACAAGAATTTTTATGAACTATCCGAACAAAACACCAATTCTGATAGAACCTACTGCGTTCGGAGCCTTTCCTACGATGTCCTATCGACATGCAGAGTGTGTTTGGTTGTTCAATCACCACTTCGATGTAGAAGAGGTGGATAAAGGAAAGTGCTTAGTGACTTTCCCGAATGGGCTGTCCATAACCGTTCATGTTTCCAAACACGTTCTTTTGAAACAACAGCATAGACTCCACTACACCTTGGATACTTATCGCTTCATCCATCGAGAAAAGAAACCATACATACGTAAGGTTCCACCACCCACCGAAGATTAATCAAATAATTTACCCATAAACAATTACTGACTTGCATCGCTAGGTTTACCGAATACCATTTTGCTGAAAAATAAAAGTTGTCTCCTATGCCTTTTATGATGAAGCAAATCGGTGGCAAGTCATCAAAATAGGGTAGCTGACTAAAGAACTATTCACCATATTCACTGACAAGCTGTATGTTATGGCTTTCAAATAATAGATGTAGCAATTAAACTTACTATTGATGGCTTAAAACAACGTCTCGATCAGAATAATTCACTAACAGTTCAATTAGAGGATGGATATGTTGAAAAGATGCAAATTACTTTCAACCCTCCTGCCACTGACTTTGATATCAATAAGTTGCCTTTTATCTTACCAAAAGATTACGAAGAATTTTTGAGACTCTGGACTTGTTTATTTGGGACCCTTAGAGAAAAACTTATACTTATTATCCTTAATTCTAATTTTATTGTCGATAATCTTATATACTGTAATTTTTGTAGTTATTCTTTCTTTTTTAGGTTTTTATAAAAAAAGGATCACAACATTCTAATTAAAACCCTTCATTGCACATTCCAGTGCTCGGGTAATATTTTAACTAAAGAGTGTAATAGTTGAAGAATATTGGGCTGCTTAGCAGCTCTTTTTCTTCTTCAACTAACGGGGCAGGTTAGTTGGATTAGATACAATAAATTCAAGAATTAAAAAGGGGTGCTTAAATGAAGTACATCTCAGGCGGTTATTATATTGTTTCACCATCAGAACGAGCAGACTATATGGATAAAACATTACTACCAGAAACAATATTGTCGGCAAGTGTGTGTCTGTGTGAGTTCCATCCTGATATAAACATACTTTGGGGAGGTTCACGAAAAACGAAGCAAACCTATTCTAAGGAGTTAAATCTCTCTAATAGTTCCTTTGAAGAATTGGAAGGATGGGTACAGAATAAATTCGAGGATGAAACATTCAAATTTCCACAACTGTTTACAACGGTTGATTTAGCAAGAGTATTTAAAAAAACATTTCTAAATCACTTGAATGACATAAGAATAATTGGAATTGGATTAGAAGAAAATTTTGTGGAAGAATTTCTAGATGAAGAAGAAACACTATCTAAGCCGGCCAAAGAACGATATGGTATTGAAACATTATTAATGAACAAGACGACGATGGATATGAATGCGTCTAAGGAGGACGGATATGAGGTTCTAGGTTTTGATTCTGGAAAGTTCCATTCATATATTTGTAATGGTCTAGAAAGGGATTATAATAGTAATTTAAAATTTAGCTTAAACGAAAATGGCTTTATTCTTAATCGTGAAATGGCGATAAAGTGTTGTCAATATAGCAATGATGAGGAAGTAGAAACTGAATCAGTATTATGGCTTCCATGGGCTATATTTGAATACGAGCCATAATCCTTATTAACTAACGGGTGCTTTACTTCAAGAAGGAGTGAAGCCTTTTTAACGGGGCAGGTTAGTTCAATAAGGAAGCTAATATATGTGGGGTGCGTTATGAAGAGATATGAAAAGATGTTAGTTGCAATTAATAATGAGGAGTTTAATTGTTTCAGTGATAAAGGGGATTGGCTTTATATTGCATCTAAAAAAGATACGAAGAAAAGACAGTTTCGTTTACCGAGCTATCTTTATTACTTCGTTTCTTTAAATCCGGAACGGATGCCTTCAGAAATTGGAGTAGTAAAGAAAATTACAGGTGAGATTACCGCTAGAGAACTTGCAGAATTAGATTATACAAGTAGAAAAGAAGATATATCGCTACTTAATGAGGATGCCGTCAAAGAATATGAATGGTTTTTAGAAAAAGTCAATGCTCAACCTGAACACACTCCTATGGCAGTAACGTGGTTTGAAAAAACACTCCACAAGAAAGAAAAAGAGTTGCGTGTACATAAAAAGTTCTTTACCGGTCTAACGAAAGATGAGAAAAAAGAGTTATTTGAAGATTAAAGTTGAAACCTTATTCAACTAACGGGGCAGTTTAGTTTAATATGAAATGCTA
>NZ_JBFUKT010000263.1:0-3224 GCF_056400705.1 Paenisporosarcina sp. P5_A11 | reverse complement strand
GTATTAAGCATGCTTATGATTGCTTTTAACTTGCTTGGAGATGGATTACGTGATGCACTTGATCCGAAAATGAAAGATTAAGAAGGAGGAAAGCGACTATGGAAAAAATCTTAGAAGTAAAAGACCTTCAGCTTTCCTTCCACACTTTTGCAGGTGAAGTAAAAGCCATTCGTGGTGTTAACTTCGATTTGCTTAAAGGGGAAACGTTAGCGATTGTTGGTGAATCTGGTTCAGGTAAATCGGTAACTACGAAAGCCATTATGCGTCTTTTACCAGAATCTAGTTCTGAATTTAAAAGCGGAGAAATCTTATTTAACGGAAAAGATTTAACGAAGCTTACTGATAAAGAAATGCAAAAAATTCGCGGGAAAGATATCTCAATGATCTTCCAGGATCCTATGACGTCATTAAATCCTACCATGACTATTGGTCGTCAAATTACTGAACCATTGTTAAAACATCAAAAAGTAGGGAAAACAGAAGCGAAAAAAATTGCAGTCGATTTACTACGTATGGTTGGGATGCCTAAACCGGAATTGCGAATTAAACAATATCCACACCAATTTTCTGGTGGTCAACGTCAGCGTATTGTTATTGCGATTGCTTTAGCATGTAATCCACAAATTTTGATTGCAGATGAGCCGACAACTGCTTTGGACGTTACAATCCAGGCTCAAATTTTGGAACTCATGAAAGATTTACAGAAGAAAATCGATACATCGATTATCTTCATTACACATGACCTTGGGGTAGTTGCAAACGTGGCAGATCGCGTTGCGGTTATGTATGGCGGCCGCATTGTTGAAATGGGTACAGTAGATGAAATTTTCTACAATCCTCAACATCCATATACATGGGGGCTACTGAGCTCAATGCCTTCCCTCGATACGGCAGAAGAAAAATTATACGCGATTCCAGGTACGCCTCCAGACTTGTTGGATCCTCCAAAAGGAGATGCATTTGCACTTCGCAGTGAATATGCATTAGCAATTGACATGGAACAAGCACCACCTGTTTTCCAAGTAAGTGATACACATTTTGCATCCACTTGGTTATTACATCCTGATGCACCAAAAGTGGAACCACCACTTTCAATTATTGAGCGAATGAAAAAGTTCCCAGGAAGTCGTTACTATGAAGGAGTGCGTACTAATGGCTGAAAAATTACTTGAAATTAAAAATTTAAAACAATATTTCAATCAAGGTAAAGCAAATGAAGTACGTGCAGTTGATGATATTAGTTTCGATATTTACAGAGGTGAAACCCTTGGATTAGTAGGAGAGTCTGGTTGTGGTAAATCAACAACTGGCCGCTCTATTATCCGTCTTTACGATGCAACTGCTGGAGAAGTGAAATTCAATGGCGTTAGTGTTCATGGGAAAAAATCAAAGTCTGATTTGAAAATATTTAACCGTAAAATGCAAATGATTTTCCAAGATCCATATGCGTCTCTTAATCCACGTATGAAAGTGTTGGATATTATTGCAGAAGGTTTAGATATTCATGGTCTTACTAAATCATCAAAAGAACGTAAAGATCGTGTTCACGAGTTACTTGAAACTGTTGGTCTAAATAAAGAACATGCGAACCGTTACCCACATGAGTTCTCTGGTGGGCAACGACAACGTCTGGGTATTGCTCGTGCTCTTGCAGTAGAGCCTGAGTTCATCATTGCTGATGAGCCAATCTCTGCACTAGACGTATCCATCCAAGCGCAAGTTGTTAACTTGTTAAAAGAATTACAAGAAGAAAAAGGATTAACGTACTTGTTTATTGCACATGATTTGTCGATGGTTAAATATATCTCAGATCGTATCGGTGTTATGTATTTTGGTAAATTGGTTGAACTTGCACCAGCTGAAGAGCTGTACAACAACCCACTACATCCATATACTCAATCACTATTATCAGCAATTCCACTACCAGATCCAAACTATGAGCGTACACGCGTACGTAAATCGTATGACCCAACGTCTCATAACTATGAAGACGGTGAAGAAATTGCAATGCGTGAAGTAACTCCTGGACATTTTGTATTCTGTTCAGCAAGAGAATTCGAATCATTAAAATTAACTTCAGCTGCTCGTGTCTAAGAGATTAAGATATTAATAGAAAAATTAGCAAAAAGAGCCATTCTTATTACAAGAATGGCTCTTTTTATTGTAAATATGACAAATTTCGCTTTAAATGTAATGCTTAACTTGATAAGATGGTAATGAATAGAAAGGATGTAAATTAAACTATGACATTTAAGAAATGGATGAGTACTGGTGCTTTATTGGCGGCATTAATTGCCCCAAATACACTCGTTTCTGCTGAAGAAGAAAAGACTAATGACGATTTTACTGAACGTACATATGGATTTACTGCGATAGATGAGGAATTAATTTTGGCTTCAACGTTATTACGTTTTGACTCAGGTTTAACATTTACATACCCAGATGCTGTCCGAGGAGTTTATGTGACCGGACATTCAGCCGGTGGAGCACGATTTAATGAATTGCTAAAATTATTGGATAAAACTGATTTAAACGCCATGGTAATTGATATTAAAGATGATTTTGGTGATTTAACATACATGCCTTCAGATGATTCTCCATTGAAACCTTTAAATATCGGAAATCCTTACATTAAAAATMCTCGTGAAGTATTAGAAATTCTAGAAGAAAAGAAAATTTACCCAATTGCCCGTGTGGTAGTCTTTAAAGATTCGGCGCTTGCCAAGGCCAAACCTGAGCTCTCATTTGTAGAAGGATCAGAAGTTTGGAAAAATGGACGAGGCGAATCCTTTGTAAATCCATTTATGAAAGAAGTATGGGATTACAATGTAGAGGTAGCCGTTGAAGCAGCGAAGATGGGTTTCCAAGAGATTCAATTTGACTATGTACGTTTTCCAGAAGGATTTGAAAATCGTGCAGATACCTTAACGTACGGTAAGGGTGAATATGAGTCGTCTGACACTGATTCAGTACAAAAAAGAGTACACGCTGTCACAGACTTTGTTGCTTATGCTCGTGAAAAGCTAAAACCTTATAACGTAAAAGTTTCAGTCGATATTTTTGGGTATGCTGCTACATTAGCAGAAGCACCTGGTATTGGGCAAAACTTTGGAAAGATTTCTGAAAATGTCGATGTCATTTCTTCAATGATTTATCCTAGTCACTGGACATCATATTTTGGAATTGCAAAACCAGACTTACAGCCATATAAACTGGTACAAGAA
>NZ_JBFUKT010000262.1:0-3236 GCF_056400705.1 Paenisporosarcina sp. P5_A11 | reverse complement strand
GAATTAAACAGTGTAACCCCATGCTGCATACAGCTTATATTGGTACAAGAAAAACGAACTGGGAAGAACTTGGTCGATTGAAAGCCGCGGATGCACTACATATGCATAAAAGACATTATGCTCAAAAGAAATTAGATTTAGCTTTTCATTCGAATATGCCTTTGCGGTTTTACGGAATTGATGGAAGCGAAAAATATTTAGCTAAGCCACATCCAGTGGTTTTAGGTTGGATTACGGATTATCCTGACAAAGTGTTAATAAAACAATTAAGTTAGGGTCAGATTTGTTCATCCTAGAACTTAAGAATAAAGAGGGAAAGTTTTCGAACCAATACGTTTACATGTATAGGCTATGTTGAAGAATGCTGTTGATATTGAAGAACAAGAGACAGAGTATAATTGTGTCTAGCATACCTCAAGAGCGTGAAGAATGAGACCAACAAGTATGTGGGTTTTCATTCTTGTTGGCTCATGCGAAAAGTGCGGCAAGAGCAAATATACGATAAACGAAAGTATAGTTTAAAAGAGCCATTGTAGAAAAAAGGAACCCTGAAAGTAAATTCAGGATTCCTTTTTGTTTGCGAATCTGGGTTGAACCTTGCCGTTTTTTCGGTCACGGTGTAATAAGAAACCAGCGAAAAATCCTAACCCAATTACTAACATCACAATACCTAATACAAATTGTAGCCCTAAAAAAGGTATTGGCCCAATGAGTTTGCCAAAGATGGTGTCACGTATGAGTTTGATTCCACCAGCAGCCATCAAGCCGGGAATCAGTAATACAAGAAATGCTAACATTCGTGCCAATTTTTTCATCTCCTAAAAACCTTTGATAAGGTTTTGTGCCAACTTTTATTTTAAAGTATAATTAAATCTCTTCTCATTTTACTATCTCCCCATTCATTGTCAAGAAGATCGAGATAAGGTATGATAGAGATAGATTTTGCAATAGATTGCACGAAGTAAGCGAGGTGTTTGAATGTCTTTGCAAAATGTGTTAATAATTGGTGGTGGGGTCGGCGGAACTGCGATTCTTAAATTATTGATGTCAGCGGAATTATTCCATGTGCAACGCGTTGTTGATATTGATGAAACAGCACAAGCGATTCAAATCGCAAAACAATATAATATTGCCACTAGCACAGAGTGGAGACCTTATTTAACAAATGACTTACATATGATTTTTGACCTGACTGGTGAGCCAGCGGTCTTTGAGGAACTCCTTCGAGAAAGACCTAAAGGTACAGTGCTTATTCCCGGAGCAGTTGCAAGCATGCTCATAGGTTTACTGAGGGAAAAAGATCAATTTATACAAATGATTCGAGAAGAATCACATAAGCAACAATTAATTTTCAATTCAATAGAAGAAGGCATGATTGGCATTGATGCCAATGGGAATGTGAATTTTTTCAATAAAAGCGCAGAGCGAATGACGGATATTCCGGTAACTCAAGCGATAGGTAAACATATTTATGAAGTCATTCCTTCAAGTGAATTACCTCGGATTTTTAAATCGGGTCGAACAGAATTAAATCGAGAGTTATCTTTAAGTAACGGTTTAAAAATTGTTACTTCGAGGTTTCCGATTATTGATGAAAAAGAAAATCGTATTGGTGCATTTTCTGTTTTTAAAGATATTTCGGAAGTCGTTAATTTAGCTGGAGAAATCACCAACTTAAAAGAAATCCAAACAATGCTCCAAGCAATTATCCAGTCAAGTGACGACGCTATTTCAGTTGTAGATGAAGAAGGAAAAGGCTTATTAATTAATCCGGCTTATACTAGAATTACGGGTCTCGAGACTGATGATATCATTGGAAAACCAGCAACAACTGATATTAGTGAAGGTGAAAGTATTCACTTGAAAGTACTGCAGATGCGTAAACCTATTCGTGGGGTAAATATGCGAGTTGGTCCTTTGAAGAGAGAAGTAATTGTCAATGTTGCACCAATAATTGTTAATAATCGCTTAAAAGGCAGTGTTGGTGTTATTCACGATATGACTGAAATTCGTTCTTTAATGAAAGAGTTAGATCGGGCCAGAAGCATCATTCGAACGTTGGAGTCAAAATACACATTTGACGACATCATCGGTGACTCACATGAAATGAGAATTTCGATTGAACAGGCAAAATTAGCTGCAAACACTCCTGTTACAGTGCTCTTGCGTGGTGAGTCAGGTACAGGAAAAGAACTTTTTGCACATGCAATTCATAGTTCTAGCGATCGAAAGTACAATAAATTCATTCGTGTTAACTGTGCAGCTATCGCTGAACATTTACTGGAGAGTGAATTGTTTGGTTATGAAGAAGGTGCATTTACTGGTGCGAAACGCGGTGGTAAAAGAGGTTTATTTGAAGACGCGAATCATGGAAGTATCTTTTTAGATGAAATCGGAGAACTTTCAAGTAATACGCAAGCGAAGTTGTTGCGAGTTTTACAAGAAAGTGAAATTGTTCGTGTAGGCGGAACAAAATCTATCACAATTGATGTAAGAGTAATTGCTGCTACAAATATTCATATGGAAAAAGCAATGCTTGAAGGTAAGTTCAGAGAAGACTTATATTATCGATTAAACCGAATGCCGATTCAGATTCCTCCTTTACGCAATCACAAACAAGACATCCCGGCTATAGCGGAACGACTTCTGGTAAAACTTAACCAAGAGTATGGACGGAATGTTGAAGGGATATCAGCTGTTGCCTTGCAACGACTTGGTGTGTATTCGTGGCCAGGAAATGTAAGGGAGCTAGAAAATATCATAAGCCGGGGCATGATTTTTATGAAGCCGACAGAATCGGTGTTAGATGATCATCATTTACCTATCTCGATGATGAATCAACAAGAGAAGGAATTAAGTTTACCAACGCATGAGGTTTTACCACTTGTAGAACAAATGGATCGAATGGAAAAAGAAATTCTTTCTTCAACTCTCAAKATGGCAAAAGGTAACAAATCAAAAACTGCCAAGCAACTTGGAATTTCTCTTCGTACACTCTATTATAAATTAGAAAAATATGACCTTGTTTGACATTGCATGCAACATTTTGCATGCTTTGCAACAATTTGCATACCAAAAAGGTTGAAAAGTTGACAAATAAAGCGTTTTCACGATTGTAATATTGGCACACTTTATGCTTAAATAATGAATGTTGGGGTGAATACAAATGAAATTAACTGATTTAATTAAACAAGCTTCAGCTTCAGACGATAATGTCGTAGCAGTAGCATCTGCGG
>NZ_JBFUKT010000261.1:0-3260 GCF_056400705.1 Paenisporosarcina sp. P5_A11 | reverse complement strand
AGGTTCTATCATATCTGATTTGAGTACGTAAGAAAAGGAAAAAAGAAAAGAAGGAACAATGTCCTTCTTTTCTTTTACTGCACTTTTTTCTGCTGAACTAACTTTACAACCATGTTTGCAAGTGCATGTTGTTCATCTTCTGAAGCAACTGACCACAAATCAGACAGGACACGCTCTTGTTCATTCTTTGGATCCACATTTTTAGCCAAATAATCACCAATTTCATATGCTGTGGATTGGATGGCTTTTTTAGACATCCCAGTTGATTCGGCGTTCATTACATTTGCTCCTAAAAAGCTTGTCCATTTTTGCCAATTTTCAAGTAAGGCCATGTTTATTCCTCCTTTTCACATTCAGTATGTGCAAAAAAGAGAATTTATATGTACCATCCACCATTAACACGTAATACTTGACCTGTAATATAATCCCCATTTCCACTAGTTAAAAAAGACACAAGATTTGCCACGTCTTGCGGTTTTCCAATCTTATTAAGTGGAATATCCTGTTCAATGACCTGTCTTTCTTCATCATCTAGAGATCTATTCATTTTTGTGTCAATAAAGCCAGGAGCAATTGCATTAACACGAACTCCTGATGGACCCGATTCTTTTGCATATGCCTTTACAAATGCATGTTGCGCACCTTTAACTGCTGAATAGACCGTCTCACCAGCTGCACCTGTTTCACCCCAAATCGATCCAATAATGACAATGTAGGATGTAGTAAACCTTCTTAATTTAGGTGCTAGCTTACCTATTATTGACATGGGTGACTGGACGTGGGTTCTCCATACTAGTTCCATGTCTTGTGAGGAAGTATCTTCAAGCAATTGATAAAGTGCTTGCCCGGAAGCAAATACAATTGCTTGAACTTCAAAAAGCTGTGTGAAAATATTATTTACTGAATCTAAATCCCCAAGGTTTGCTTGAATAATATGGTGTTCTTGGCTCGGATAAAGATTTTGAAGATTTGTCTGTAAGTTTTCCATTGCTTGTTTATTTTCATTAAAATGTAAATATAAACTCCAGCCCTGTTTAGACATCTCAAGAGCTATGGCTTGCCCTATCTCACCTGATGCCCCAAAAATGCAGGCAAATTTCTTCATGATGTTTCTTGCTCTTTCTTAGGAAGAACTGAAAAGACTGTCTGCTGATTTTCTCCTTGAATCGAAGCAAAAGCATTTTGCAAATCTGCAACAGTTATTTGCTCTAATGCAGGCACTGCGTCGAATAAATCCATGTCATTAAAAGCATAGCGTGTAAATTGATTCGCAATATATTCAACCGAGTTCAAGGCCCGGAGGAAATAACCAATTTTTTTCTTACGAACACGATCTAAATCTGATTGTCCGAAAGGCCATTTTTCTTCTACTTTTTTCAATTCTTTTTTGATTGCTTCTACTAATTCTTTTGGTTTAGATGTATCTGAACCAATGATAGCAAATCCATACCCTTTTTCGAGTGTGAAATCAAAAGCATATGATTCATCTATCCAGCCCTTTTCATATGCTTGCACATAGAAATCTGAAGAACGTCCAAAAATCAATTCCAATGCGAGTTGTATTCCCATTTCATGCTTCATCATAGCATCGCCTTGTATTGAAGTTTCTTTCGCTTTTAACCCTACATATACTTTTGGCTTTTGAACGTCCATAAACAATTTATTTTCTTGTTTTGCTACTTCTAACGGTTCATTTGGGATTGAACGTTTAATTGGTTTGAATTCTGCAAATTCTTTTTTATTTTGGTGTTCTCGAATATATGTCATCATTTCTTCAGGATTTACAGCACCTACCACAAATAATAACATGTTTGATGGATGGTAAAATGTTTCGTAACATGTATACAAATGTTCTGCAGTAATGGCATCAATCGATTCGATAGTACCCGCAATATCAATCTTTACAGGATGATCTTTGTACATATTTTCAATTGTTCCAAAATATAAACGCCAATCCGGTTGATCATCATACATCGTGATTTCTTGACCAATAATCCCTTTTTCTTTTTCCACTGTAGCTTGAGTAAAGTACGGTTCTTGCACAAAATTTAATAATGTTTCTGTATTCTCATATAAATGGTCCGTTGCAGAAAATAAGTAAGCGGTTCGCGTAAACGAAGTGAATGCATTGGCGGAAGCACCATAGCCACTAAACTTTTGAAAAACGTCGCCATCTTCCTTTTCAAACATTTTATGCTCAAGAAAATGTGCAATTCCGTCGGGTACTGTTATTTCTTCAGATTCTCCGAGAGGAACAAATTTACTGTCTATAGAACCGTATTTTGTTGTAAAAGTAACAAATGTTTTTGAGAATCCTTTTTTCGRTAAAATGTAGACATCTAAGCCATTATCCATTTTTTCATGGAATAATTTTTCGTCTAATTGTTTAAAGTGAAGCTCCTTCATGTGACATTTCCTCCTTACCAGACAAGAAATAAACAAGTTGTTTATTGATTGACTTCGCCATTTCTTGAAYATCATCTTTTGTAACGGTCGCCCATTTGGCTACCCAAGAATCTACTGTAAATTCTTCTCCTAAATCTTTATATTGATCGAAAATTTCGATTTGGCCTCTTGCAGAATCTAGCGCTTCTTTTAACTGATTTTTAAGCATTGCAACTGTTTGGTCAATTTCGTTTTGTGAAATTTCACCTTTTTTCATTGCTTCTAATTGCTCATCAATCAATCCAACCGCTTTTTCTTGTTTACTTGCATCAATTCCAGCCAATACAAATAGAAGTCCATAGGCTGAGGAGAATGAACTTGACACATAATAAGCCATGCTTTCTTTTTCACGAACATTTAAAAATAATTTCGCATGAGGATAACCACCAAAAATACCGWTTGTTATTTGCATTTTCGGGAAATCAGGATGAGTAAATGTTACATTTGTTTCATAACCAATGTGTAGTTTTCCTTGCTTCATTTCTTGATATTCATTCACCGCATTTTTCTCTACTTTAGGATGTTCTACATCTTTATGAAGATCTTTTTGATTTAATTGTCGGGCCTTAAATTCAAATGCTTGCTGTAGTTTAGATGTCATTTCTTCAACATTTACATCGCCAACAACATAAATATCTAACTCATCCTCTTCGAGCATTTTCTTATATGCATCAAATAATGACTCATTTGTGATAGCGGTGATGGCATCGATTGTCCCGTTTGCTCCAATAGAAGCTGGGTGATTGGGACGCATTAATTCCACTAAGCGTTGTTGCGCATATCTTGTCTTATCATCATATAGTGACTCAATACGT
>NZ_JBFUKT010000260.1:0-3287 GCF_056400705.1 Paenisporosarcina sp. P5_A11 | reverse complement strand
ATTTTCTCCTAATTCCACATTTTTCTCGAAACAAAAACAGCCTCCCGCAAGTGCGAGAGGCTGCCTAATTTCTCGTCGTAACTTTTCGGGTTATTGTCGCAACTTTTTTGATTATCGTCGTAACTTTTCTTATTATCATCGCAACTTCTTGAGTTATCGTCGCAACTTTTCTTGTTTTCGTCGCAACTATCCAATTTTCTCCTAATTTCACATTTTTCTCGAAACAAAAACAGCCTCCCGCAAGTGCGAGAGGCTGCCTAATTTCTCGTCGTAACTTTTTGGGTTATCGTCGTAACTTCTCTTATTATCGTCGCAACTATCCAATTTYCTCCTAATTCCACATTTTTCTCGAAACAAAAACAGCCTCCCGCAAGTGCGAGAGGCTGCCTAATTTCTCGTCGTAACTTTTCTTATTATCGTCTCAACTTCTTGTGTTATCGTCGTAACTTCTCTTATTATYGTCGCAACTTCTTGAGYTATCGTCTYAACTTYTCTTRTTWTCGTCGCAACTATCCAATTTTCTCCTAATTCCACATTTTTCTCGAAACAAAAAYAGCCTCCCGCAAGTGCGAGAGGCTGCTAATTAGAACTCTTCTTAGTCAACCATGTGGTCGCTTCCGAAGAAGTTTTTGAACATTTGAACTGATGTATCACGGTTTAGTGCTGCGATTGATGTTGTCAAAGGTATACCTTTTGGACATGCAACTACACAGTTTTGTGAGTTACCACAGTTAGCTAGTCCACCATCACCCATGATGGCATTTAGAMGCTCGTCTCTATTCATGGCACCAGTTGGATGCGCATTCATAAGACGTACTTGTGATAACGGTGCTGGACCCATGAAATCTGAACCTGTGTTTACGTTTGGACAAGCTTCCAAACAAACACCACAAGTCATACATTTAGATAGTTCATATGCCCATTGACGTTTACGTTCAGGCATACGTGGTCCATCGCCTAGATCATAAGATCCATCAATTGGAACCCAAGCTTTAACTTTTTTCAATGAATCAAACATACGAGTACGGTCAACGATTAAGTCGCGAACAACTGGGAATGTTTTCATTGGTTCCAAGCGAATAGGTTGCTCCAATTTGTCAACTAGAGCTGTACATGATTGACGTGGACGGCCATTGATGACCATCGAACATGCGCCACATACTTCTTCCAAACAGTTCATATCCCAGTTTACAGGTGTTGTGTGTTTACCATCTGTATTTACTGGATTACGACGAATTTCCATTAATCCAGAAATAACGTTCATATTTGGACGATATTCTAACTCGAATTTTTCCCAATAGGGTGTAGAATCCGTTGTATCTTGACGAAGGATCTCAAAAACGACGGTTTTAGTTGCTGTTGCGTTCATGATTATTAATCCCCTTTCGATGAATAGTCACGTTTACGTGGTGGAATTAATGAAACATCTATTTCTTCATAATGAATGACTGGCGCTCCAGTAGCTGGATCAAAATTCGCCATAGTTGTTTTCATAAATTGCTCATCATCTCGTTCTGGGAAATCCGGCTTGTAGTGAGCACCACGACTTTCATTACGTAACAATGCACCTTGAGTAATAACGCGAGCTAAGTATAGCATATTTTTCAATTGACGCGCGAAAGTAGCACCTTGATTGGACCACTTTTGAGTGTCATTAATGTTGATATTATTAAATCGCTCAAGAAGTTCTTGAATTTTTTCATCAGTTTTTTGTAAACGGTCGTTATAACGAACAACTGTTACGTTATCCGTCATCCATTCGCCAAGCTCTTTATGCAAGACGTATGCGTTCTCTGTACCGTCAAGAGACATGATTTCATCCCATTTTTGTTGCTCTGAAGCTGTATGTGCATCAAAAATTGTTGATGGCATATCTTCAGCGTGAGTTTTTAACCCACTCATATATTTAACTGCGTTCGGACCTGCGACCATTCCACCATAAATAGCAGAAAGTAATGAGTTTGCTCCAAGTCGGTTTGCTCCATGTTGAGAGTAATCACACTCACCTGCAGCAAATAAACCAGGAATAGTTGTCATTTGATCGTAGTCAACCCATAGTCCACCCATTGAGTAATGGACTGCTGGGAAGATTTTCATCGGAAGTTTACGAGGATCTTCACCAGTGAATTTCTCATAAATTTCAATGATTCCGCCAAGTTTAATATCCAACTCTTTCGGGTCTTTGTGAGAAAGATCCAAGAATACCATGTTTTCGCCGTTAACACCGAGCTTTTGGTTAACACACACATCAAAGATTTCGCGTGTTGCGATATCACGAGGTACCAAGTTCCCGTAACCAGGATATTTTTCTTCTAGGAAGTACCAAGGTTTACCGTCTTTATATGTCCAAATACGTCCACCTTCACCACGAGCTGATTCTGACATTAAACGAAGCTTGTCATCTCCAGGAATCGCTGTAGGGTGAATTTGAATGAATTCACCATTTGCGTATGATGCACCTTGTTGATAAACGATGGAAGCCGCAGAACCTGTATTGATTATAGAGTTCGTTGATTTTCCGAAAATAATACCAGGACCACCTGTTGCCATGATGACAGCGTCACCACGGAAAGGACGGATTTCCATAGTTTTCAAGTCTTGAGCCATGATTCCGCGACATACGCCGTCGTCATCTAATATCGCACCTAGGAATTCCCAGTTTTCGTATTTCGTTACAAGACCGTCAACTTCGTAGCGACGTACTTGTTCATCAAGTGCATAAAGCAATTGTTGACCAGTTGTAGCGCCCGCGAAAGCTGTACGATGGAACATTGTTCCCCCGAAACGACGGAAATCTAATAACCCTTCAGGTGTACGGTTGAACATAACACCCATGCGATCGAATAAGCGAATGATACCAGGTGCTGCTTCTGCCAATGCTTTTACTGGTGGTTGGTTCGCAAGGAAATCCCCACCGTATACTGTATCATCAAAGTGATTGTCAGTTGAATCGCCTTCACCTTTTGTATTTAATGCTCCGTTAATTCCGCCCTGTGCACACACTGAGTGTGAGCGTTTAACAGGAACTAATGAGAATAATTCTACTGTTGTTCCTTCTTCTGCTGCTTTCATTGTTGCCATTAAACCAGCTAGACCACCGCCGACAACAATCAATTTACTTTTTGCCATGATTCTTCTCACTCCTCTTTTTAATAGTAATCAAGCAATTTCAGAAACTTATTACACGAATGCAAGAAGTGCACGAACGCCGATTACTGTCAATGCTAAGAAGATACCCATCGTCACGTAAGTTGAAATTCTACCCATCGTCACGTAAGTTGAAATTC
>NZ_JBFUKT010000259.1:0-3304 GCF_056400705.1 Paenisporosarcina sp. P5_A11 | reverse complement strand
ATACGACACTTATCAGTATTGTCGGTATCTTCTTGATTGCAATAGTAGCCACTGGATCATTAAGTACCTCCATTAGTAGTATTTTCAACAGTTTTATATATGCTATAACGGAGTTGTTGCCAACCATCCTAGTTATCTCTATTATTGTGGCGATGAGTAAAGTATTAACGACAACGGGTGTTAATGATGTGATGATTTCGCCATTTTCAAAACTGATTAGGACACCTGCACTTGCTTACTGGACAATCGGAATCCTCATGATGATTATTTCTTGGTTTTTTTGGCCATCTCCAGCTGTTGCCTTAATGGGCGCTGTTTTGCTGCCAATTGCAATACGTGTAGGTTTACCTGCACTTGGAGTCGCCATGGCAATGAATCTCTTCGGACATGGGATTGCATTGTCCGGAGATTTCATCATACAAGGGGCACCTAAATTAACAGCAGATGCTGCGGGTCTTCCAGTCGGTGACGTAATTAGTGCAAGTATCCCGCTTGTATTTGTAATGGGTCTTGTTACGACAATTACCGCTTTTTATTTCTTGAAACGTGATATGAAGTCTGGAAAATTAACAGATACAACAGGATTGTCTACGGCACCTTCAATTGAACCATCCCCACAACAATTAAAGCTTTTATCAGTAAACCAAAAGCGCTTTTTAGCCCTATTAATCCCCGTACTATTCGCACTTGATGTAATAGTAATGTCTATCCTAAAACTTCAGGGTGGAGATGCGACCGCTTTAATCGGTGGTACATCTGTTTTTATCCTATTACTCATAACAATGGTTAGCCATAAAAACAAAGGGTTAGAACAAGCGACTAATTACCTTATTGAAGGATTTCAATTCGGTTTTAAAGTATTTGGAGCGGTCATCCCAATTGCAGCATTCTTCTACTTAGGTGACGCGGGGTTCACAAAAATTATTGGTGAACTTTTGCCTAAAAATTCACACGGAATTGTCAATGATCTAGGTGTAGCATTGGCATCCATTGTTCCGCTAAGTAAAGAAGTTGGAGCAATCACGTTAACGGTAGTTGGGGCAATTACCGGACTCGATGGGTCTGGTTTCTCAGGAATTTCACTCGTTGGTTCAGTCGCTACCATTTTCTCAACAGCCATTGGTGCTGGAGCAGCTACACTTACTGCATTAGGTCAAATAGCGGCAATTTGGGTTGGTGGGGGGACCTTGGTTCCGTGGGCTCTAATTCCAGCAGCTGCAATTTGCGGTGTCGATCCATTTGAACTCGCAAGAAGAAACCTTGGTCCCGTTACGATCGGTTTAATTGTCACCACAATTGTGGCGATGTTTTTAATCTAAAAGCAATAGATTGAGACTCTCGACTAATCGAGAGTCTTTTATCTTTTAACATGCTAAACTATTGTATATAAAGGTCAGTGACTCGGAGGACTTGCATGTTAAAAAGATTAGTCATAACAGGTTATAAACAACACGAAATTGGTGTATTCGACGACAAACATCCAGGCGTTGGCTACATAAAAAAAGCATTACAAAACCATCTCCTTCAGTTATTAGATGAAGGACTCGAATGGGTAATATTCAGTGGTCAATTAGGTGTTGAGACATGGGCAGCTGAGTTAGTTATAGATTTAAAAGCGGATTATCCAAAATTAAAATATGCGATTATTACACCTTTTCTAGAGCAAGAAAAAAACTGGAATGACCCTAAAAAAGAGAAATATCAAGAAATTTGTGCTAAGGCTGATTTTCAAACTAGCGTGACCAAAAAACCATATGAGGGACCATGGCAATTTATCGAAAAAAATAAATTCATCATTCGTAATTCTGATGGGATGTTGATTATTTATGATGAGGAAAACGAAGGTTCTCCAAAGTTTATGAAAGAACTTGCTTTGAAGTATGCTGAGAATCACGACTATCACATCATTTCTATATCAGCAGACGATCTACAACTCATTGCAGAAGAAGAGCAAATAAATAATTGGTCGGAATGAGTATATATCATTTATTAATGTCAATAATAACTGGACTTCCTCAATACCTAACATGAATAGTAAGAAAAATTGTGCTTTCTTAATAGTATTTGCTTCGTTTAATTTATGGAGTGAATACTTTTTTGGTTTTTTAAAGTAAATGAAATTAAGTGTGATCTACTTCAATAAATTAATTAAGTGTGTGCTTAATTACTATTATGATTGAAAAAGTGATACAGGCCTTATCAGAGCCCAAACGTAGAGAAATTTTGCAACTTGTATATGAGAAAGAGTTAACCTCGAGTTCCATTGCTTCGAATTTTGAAATTTCTGCACCAGCAATCTCGCAGCATCTCAAAGTCCTCGAAGGAGCCGGACTTGTCATCGTTCGGAAAGAAGGAACAAAAAGATATTATGGATTTAAAAAGGAAGACTTTGCGGAGTTAAAACAGTTCATCGATCACTTTTGGGATGACCATTTATTACTCTTGAAAGAAGCGGCGGAAGAAGAAGAAAGGAAAATTCATGAATCAGAATCAGAATCTGAATGAGTCCATCCGGAAAGAAATCTTTATCAATTGCAGGCCACAAATATTACTTGGCTTTTTTACTGACCCTAAGAAAATGGTGCGTTAGATGGGAAGACATATCCTTTTAGAACCTCGCATCGGTGGTAGCTATCGTATTGACGTCAATGGTCAAGACATCGCTAAAGGGGAATATTTAGAAATCGTCCCTTATGAAAAAATTGTGATGAGCTGGGGATGGGAGAATTTAGAAATACTTCCTCCTGGGTTAGTACTTTAGAATTCCGACTGATTCCGAAAGACAGCGGGACACTTTTAGTTCTGACTCATTATAATCTTCCTGAAGAAAAAGTTCAGTCTCACCTAGAAGGTTGGACACACTACATGGCACGTCTTCAAACATTATCAGACGGACAAGATCCTGGGATTGATCCTTGGTCAGTTACAACAGAATCATAAAATTGGAGGAATTTCATAATGTCACATACAATCCATCAAGAAATTAATTTTAAAGTAAGTCCAGAACGTTTATATAAAGCGCTCACGAGCTCTGCACAATTTAGTGAAGTTACTGGAGGTGCACCAACTGAAATTAGTTCTGAAGCAGGAGGTTCGTTTTCTTGTTTTGGTGGCATGATTGTTGGAAGAAATATTGAATTGGTTCCGAATGAGAGAATCGTTCAAGCATGGCGTGCAGGTAATTGGGACGCTGGAGTCTATTCAATCGTAAAGTTTGAATTCAAAGAGCAAGATAAAGAAACTCAACTTATTTTCGACCACAATGGCTTCCCTGAAGGTCAAGGAGAGCATCTAGGAGCTGGAT
>NZ_JBFUKT010000258.1:0-3316 GCF_056400705.1 Paenisporosarcina sp. P5_A11 | reverse complement strand
TCTCATAATGCTGAAGAAACAACAACTTATATGGAAAAAGTGACAAAAGGTAAGAAATTAACAAAAGATGAAAAAGAAACTTTATTGTTAACACTTGAAAAAGAAATGAAAGATGCAGCGAAGGCACTCGATTTCGAGCGTGCAGCAGAACTGCGTGATACGATTTTGGAACTGAAAGTGGAAGGATGAAGACATTTGAAAAATCAAGAAATTCGCATAGAAGGTGCACGTGCACACAATTTGAAAAACGTCAGTTTAACCATTCCACGCGATAAACTTGTTGTTATGACAGGTTTATCAGGTTCTGGTAAATCTTCACTTGCTTTCGATACTATATATGCAGAAGGTCAACGACGTTACGTAGAGTCGTTATCATCTTATGCACGCCAGTTTTTAGGACAAATGGACAAACCAGATGTGGATGTAATAGAAGGTTTGTCACCTGCTATTTCGATTGATCAAAAAACAACAAGTCGTAACCCCCGTTCTACAGTGGGTACTGTAACCGAGATTTACGATTATTTACGATTGTTATTTGCTCGTGTAGGAAAGCCGATTTGTCCAAATCACGGTATCGAAATTTCTTCTCAAACGATTGAACAAATGGTTGATCGGTTGATGGAATTCCCAGAACGCACGCGTATGCAAATATTAGCTCCTATTGTATCTGGTCGAAAAGGGACACATGCCAAAATGCTTGAAGATGTTAAGAAACAAGGATATGTACGTGTACGTGTAAACGGAGATTTAATGGATTTAGATGATGATATTAATTTGGATAAAAATAAAAAGCATGACATTGAAATTGTGATTGACCGTGTTGTCATGAAAGAAGATATTGCCCCGAGGCTGGCAGATTCTTTAGAAGCAGCACTAAGACTAGCCGATGGACGTGTTTTAATCGATGTCATGGAACACGAATTATTGCTGTTTAGTGAACATCATGCTTGTCCGATTTGTGGATTTTCTATAGGTGAACTAGAACCACGTATGTTTTCATTCAACAGTCCTTTTGGTGCATGTCCAGAATGTGATGGGCTTGGTTCGAAGCTTGAAGTTGACCCAGACCTCGTCATCCCTGATTGGTCGAAATCTTTAAGTGAAGGTGCAATTGTTCCATGGGAACCAACAAGTTCACAGTACTATCCACAATTATTAGCGGCTGTGTGCAAACATTATAAAATCAACATGAATAAGCCTGTTGCAAAACTGCCAAAAGACCAAATGGATAAAATTCTTCATGGATCTGGTACAGACAAAATCCGATTCCGTTACGAAAATGATTTTGGACAAGTCCGAGATAATCAAATTTATTTTGAAGGAATATTAAAAAATATCGAACGCCGATATAAAGAAACGTCTTCAGATTATATTCGTGAGCAAATGGAAAAATATATGGCACAACAAGACTGTCCAACATGTACAGGGTATCGCTTGAAACCTGAAACATTAGCTGTAAAATTGGCATCACTTCATATAGGTCAAGTAACGTCATTTTCAATTGAAGAAGCGGATGCATTTTTCAAATCATTGGAGTTATCCGAAAAAGATATGCAAATTGCACGTCTCATTTTACGTGAACTTCATGAACGCTTAGGCTTCCTTATTAATGTAGGTTTAGACTACTTAACATTAAATAGAGCTGCCGGTACATTATCCGGTGGTGAAGCACAGCGAATTCGTTTAGCGACTCAAATCGGTTCACGCTTAAGCGGAGTCCTATACATTTTAGATGAGCCTTCGATTGGATTACATCAACGAGATAACAACCGCTTAATTGAAACTCTTAAAAATATGCGTGATATTGGCAACACGTTAATTGTAGTTGAACATGATGAAGACACAATGATGGCTGCAGATTATTTAATAGATGTAGGTCCAGGGGCTGGAGTTCATGGTGGTGAGATTGTAGCAGCGGGAACGCCGACTCAAGTCATGAAGAGTTCGAAATCGATTACTGGTCAATATTTAAGTGGAAAGAAATTTATTCCTCTTCCTAGTGAACGCCGCAAACCCGATGGTCGTATGATTTCGATAAAAGAGGCTACAGAAAATAACTTGAAAAATGTGACGGTGGATATCCCATTGGGTGTCTTTACTTCTGTTACAGGTGTATCCGGTTCAGGGAAAAGTACGTTAATCAATGAAATTTTGCATAAATCACTTGCACAGAAATTAAATCGTGCAAAGGCAAAGCCGGGAAAACATAAAGAAGTAACAGGAATTGAACAGCTTGAAAAGGTTATCGATATTGACCAATCCCCTATAGGACGAACACCTAGATCAAATCCAGCAACCTATACAGGAGTTTTTGATGATATTCGTGATGTATATGCATCGACGAACGAAGCGAAAGTCCGTGGCTACAAAAAAGGCCGTTTCAGTTTCAACGTCAAAGGTGGTCGCTGTGAGGCTTGTCGAGGAGACGGGATTATTAAAATCGAAATGCATTTCTTGCCAGACGTCTATGTACCTTGTGAAATTTGTCACGGCAAACGTTATAACCGTGAAACATTAGAAGTAAAATACAAAGGTGAAAACATTGCTGACGTATTAAAAATGACTGTTGAGGATGCGGTAAAATTCTTTGAAAATATACCAAAGATTAATCGTAAACTTCAGACGATTGTCGATGTTGGACTAGGGTATATGACGCTTGGTCAACCAGCGACGACGTTATCTGGTGGTGAAGCACAACGTGTGAAACTGGCTTCTGAGTTACACAAACGCTCGAACGGCAAATCTTTCTATATTTTAGATGAGCCGACAACTGGATTACATGCACATGATATTGCACGGTTACTTATAGTCTTACAACGATTAGTAGAGAGCGGTGACACGGTTCTTGTTATTGAACATAATTTAGATGTAATCAAAACATCAGATTACGTTATTGACCTTGGCCCAGAAGGTGGCGACAAAGGTGGAACGATTTTAGCTATCGGAACTCCTGAAGAAATTGCGAAAGTTGAAAACTCTTATACAGGTCACTATTTAAAACCAATACTTGAACGTGACAGCCTGCGAATGGAAGAGAAAATCGCAAAAGCATCATCGAAAAGAAAGACGAAAAAAGAATCAGTTTCCGTAAAATGAAACCTTTTTAGTTAATAATCCGTATGTATAAGGGAAGAGCAAAGTACCGCGCAAAGCGGCTTTGAAGGAGGCCAAATATATGCAAGAAGAACGTAAACGCATTTTAGATTCAGTCGAAAAAGGGACGATATCTGCTCAAGAAGCGTTAATATTGCTAGAGGCTCTAGGAAATGAAGGGACGAAACCACTAGCATCATCATTTGCTGGTACAGGTCAGTCT
>NZ_JBFUKT010000257.1:0-3320 GCF_056400705.1 Paenisporosarcina sp. P5_A11 | reverse complement strand
CGGGAAAACAGTGTTACATCAGTTTTCCCGAAATGAATTAGCAATAGGCTCAGAAGGTGTTGATCTTCTAAAAAACACAACAGTAGCCATTTTAGGAATAGGTGGCGTTGGTTCTTTCGCGGCAGAAGCATGTGCAAGAAGCGGAGTCGGAAAAATCATCTTGGTTGATAAAGACAATGTAGATATAACCAATATTAATCGTCAATTGGTTGCGTACACATCAACCGTGGGACGCTCGAAATCTGAAGTCATGAAAGAACGAATTTTAGATATTAATCCTCAGTGTGAAGTACACGATTTACATATGTTTTACACTGAAGAAACATTTGAAGAGTTCTTCAGCCACAATATTGATTATGTAATCGATGCCTCTGACACGATTATTTATAAAATACATTTAATGAAAGAATGTTTAACGCGTGGAGTGAAAATTATTTCATGTATGGGTGCAGCAAACAAGACTGATCCTACTCGATTTAAAATTGCAGATATTTCTAAAACCCACACAGATCCATTAGCAAAAGTCATTCGCTCAAAATTACGTAAAGAAGGCATTTACAAAGGGATTCCCGTTGTCTTTTCTGATGAARGCCCAATCATTGTTAGAGAAGATGTAGTAGAGACGGTTGGAAAACCAGATGCTAAAATTCGTAAAGCGAAAATGCCACCATCATCCAATGCATTTGTTCCTTCTGTAGCTGGATTAGTAGCAGCTAGTTGGGTCATTAATGATATTACAAGAGAAATTCCAGTGAAACGGGTTCGTAAATAAATAACGAATGGAAGGCGGCCAGAAATGGTCGTCTTTTTTGTTTTTTACAAATAATGGATGATGTTTTAGTGGATTGTCGCAACTTTAGTGGATTTCGTCGCAACTTTAGTGATTATTATCGCAACTTTTGAATTATTGTCGCAACTTCTACGTTTATCGTCGCAACTATCCAATTTCCTCCTAATTCCGCACTCACTTGATTAAACAAAAGGCTCTGTTAAACTATCCTGTCGTTGATCGTACCTTTGCGCTAGCACACGTTCCACATGAACCAAAAGTACGGAAACCACATACTTGTGGGTCTCAAGCTTCACGCTCTTGCGGCATGCAAGGCGCATATGTACTTTTTTGTTTCTTTTTAATATAGACGGCATTCTTAACCTTTACCGAAATATAAAAAGCAGAAAGAGGTCGAAATAATATCTTCGACCGAACATCTACTTAAAGAAACCTTCTATTCTGTAGTAAACCAAACCAAAATTACTGTGTGCTTCCAGGTTGCAAGGGAGCGAGGGATGCACACCCGCCGCAGAATGATCTACAAAAAGGGGATGGGCGAGTGACGCAGTCACAATCAGCCCATCCTCTTTATTCTCTAGATTATTGTGCAGCAGGTAAAGCGTCAGAAGCGAACTGAAAACCTGTCATCCTCAGTGAATGGAATCAAGGTTTCGGTTCATAGTTGTAGTGTTATTTCTTAAATTGAATGTTATAAGATGTTTTGAAAATAATGGGTCTGTTAAACGATATTGTCGTCTATCGTACATTTGCGCTAGCCGCACGCTCTGCATGAGCCAACAAGTATGCAAACCACATACTTGTTGGTCTCACGTTTCACGCTCATGCGGTATGCAAGACGCAAATCAATATCAACAGCATTCTTTAACAAAACCCCCAAAAAAGAAGTAAATCGCAACCTCCAGCGATTTACTTCTTCTTCTGTTTAAAGCTCTCTAATTTCTGATAAATCCCAGCAAGTTTTTTCTCTTCGCCAGCTAAAACGGGATCATAATATTTCGTTCCAACTAAGTTATCAGGCAAGTATGTTTGATTGACCCAACCACCGAACGAGCCTATTGGGGTATTGTGCGGATACTTATATCCTTCGTGTCCAAGAGCGGCAGCTCCAGCATAATGTGTATCTTTTAAATGACTTGGAATATCACCAACTTTTCCAGCATGAATAGAAGCTATAGCGGCATCTATCGCTTTATAAGCTGAGTTTGATTTTTCCGATAAACACATCTCCACAACGGCATTTGCTAAAGGAATACGAGCTTCTGGCAATCCCAATCTTTCTGCAGCCTGTATACTTGCGAGAATATGAGGACCCACAGATGGATTGGCAATTCCGATATCTTCGTATGCCATTACCAGTAATCTTCTTGATACAGCTACTAAATCACCATTTTCAAGTAAATGTGCTAAATAATAAATCGCTGCATTCACATCACTACCGCGTACTGACTTTTGTAAAGCGGATAATAAATTGTAGAAATGCGAGCCTTTTTTGTCGCCGAAGACCCCGATACGGTCAACCAAGTTTTGCAGTAATGCATCTTCAACTATGGTGACTCCATCTTCTTCATCTGAAGCGGAAACAACAGATTCCAATATGGTTAATGCCTTTCTCGCATCTCCATTTGCGGCTTCAGCAATTTTCATTTGTTGTGATTGTGAAATTTCAATTTTTTGTCGCCCTAGTCCTCGTTTATCGTCACTTAATGCCCGTTGAATAAGAGTAAAAAGATCTTCATCCGTTAAACGTTTAAGTTGTTTAATTTCACCGCAACGTGAACGAATAGCCGGATTAACATCGTGAAAAGGATTTTCGGTTGTAGCCCCAATTAACACAATTGAACCATTTTCAACATGAGGAAGTAGGGTGTCTTGTTGTAGTTTATTAAAACGGTGGATTTCATCCAGAAACAGTAACACTTTTCCAGTCACGCGTGATTCATTGACTACATCTTCGATATCTTTTTTCCCTGAGCGAGTTGCATTGAGTGCAATGAATGGTATATTGCTAGTTCCGGCAATTGCATAAGCAAGAGAAGTCTTGCCAATTCCTGGTTCTCCATATAACAACATGGATGGAACATGTCCATTTATAATCATTTTATATAAGGGTGTGTGTTTACCAATAATGTCTTGTTGACCAGCGATTTCTTCTATTTTGTGTGGTCTCATACGATAAGCAAGTGGTTCATTTTGCAATCGATGCACCTCCTAAATTCGTACATTTGTTCTCTATTATACGTGGTCACTAGTGAAAAGTCATTTCAAAGGCGATTGGTCGGAAATGTGCTATACTATGTAAATGAATTCAGAGGATTTATAGAGGTGAATAACTTGAAAATATCGACAAAAGGTCGCTATGGTTTAACGATAATGATCGAACTGGCCAAACAGTTTGGAGAAGGACCAGTGCCACTCCGTAAAATAGCTTCAGAAAATGAGTTATCCGAGGCGTATTTAGAACAATTAGTATCTCCACTGCGTAATTCTGGACTTGTAAAAAGTGTCAGAGGTGCACATGGTGGTTATA
>NZ_JBFUKT010000256.1:0-3331 GCF_056400705.1 Paenisporosarcina sp. P5_A11 | reverse complement strand
CTGCTACATTTAAAGATTCGGCTTGTCCGTGTAATGGGATTTTCAAATTCATATCAGTTTGAACGAGAAGTTCTGGTGACAATCCACTTCCTTCATTACCCATAATTAAAGCAAATTGCGACTGTGGCTCCACATGCTTATATGTAACCGCATCGTCTAATGAAGTACCATAGACAGGTATTCCTTTCCCTCGGAACGTTTGTAGCCATTCCGATAAATCACCTTTTACGATTGGGATATGAAAATGAGACCCTTGACCAGAACGCACTGTTTTCGGATTATAAGCATCTGCTGAACCTTTCCCTAAAATAACTGCATCAAGTCCAGCCGCATCCGCAGTACGAATCATGGTTCCGACATTGCCTGGATCTTGGACTGCATCTATCATCAAGACATTCGCCCAATTTTGCTGCTCATTTTGAGTAGATTTAGGTTGAATACAATGTGCATAAATGCCTTGTGAATATTCAGTTTCAGCAATTTCTTTTGCAATTTCCATCGTTACTTCTACCATACTAACATCTTCAAGATTCCAGTCTGAAGGAATCTTCATCCCTTCTCTAACAATAAGTGTCAGAACCCAAGAAGGATCTTTCAAAGCTTCTTCTACTAAATGGAAACCTTCTACTAAAAATTCTCCTGATTTGTCTCGGTCTTTTCGAACAGTAACAAGTTTTTTCCAATGTTTCACTTGAGCGTTTTGTGAGGATTCAATGCGTTTCATTTGTATTTGTACCACCTTTTTCTTTAAGTGTAACAAATTCATGTATAAGTGGCGAGGACAGCGGACAAAATGAGAGGTGTGAGGAGGCGAGATTATGAACTTTCAAATTCGAGATGCTATTACGGCCAACATGATTGGTAACGATGCTTCACAAATTCGTGACGTAGTAGAGGATGCAATTAAACGTGGAGAAGAACACTTACTCCCAGGACTTGGTGTGTTTTTTGAAAAATGGTGGCAGACCGCTCCAGAACCTGAAAAAGAGTCAGTACTAAAACACTTAGAACAGTCATTTCAAGGATAAAAAAAGTCTCCGTATCATTCGGAGACTTTTTCCTTTTATATATCTTGCACAAAGAAATCAAACCCAAGAGCCGTTAAAACACCGAACACTAAAGTCCATAAAGCGATACTAATGGTTAACCAAATTGTTGTCCATTTTTTATTAGCCCCTAAAGTCATGCCAATAAATGCCGCAATATGGGTGCCGATTAAGATTGGTCCGAGCAAAGCAAGTCCCGGTAAACCATATTTACTCCAAATTTTCTTCGCACGTTCAGAACGTTTAGATGCCGACTTTCTTTTTACTTCTCGACGTTTCAGCCACCACACTTTAAATTTATCAAACCCAATGATAAGAAGTAGAACGGTCAATAAATTTCCTGTGAACGCCATAACCATCACCCAAAATGGGGATAATCCCGCAACAATCCCTATAGGTATGACCGCTAGTTCAAGCCAAGGAATGGCAGACCCTAAAAAAATTAAAAAGTATTCCCACATCACTCTTCTTCCTCCCCTAGATGTTTCCTTATTTCTAAGTAGTAAATTAAGTACTGCATTAAGGCTAGAAACAGAATTCCTAAAATCATCCAAAATCTAGGCAAGTCAACAACCATGTACATCACTGCGAGTAATGGGAGAGCCCACACGAAAAATGTATACACTTTTTGCGCTGCTCTTCTTGTGATGTGCGTCATACCCTCATCTTGTTCTAAATATTCTAAAGGTCTAATTTGCCACATCGATATTTTTTGATCTGGGTTTTGTTTATTATGGTTAGAGATTTTTCTTGTGAATATAAGGATTGAAATAAATGAAATGAAAAGTGCCCCAAATAAGAAAATTGACTCTATCGGATTAAACTCTAAAGAATAACTAAATCCTTGTGAATTTTGGTTGAGCTCTGTTGAGACTCCAGTGAAACTAAATGCCATAAAACCAAACAATACGATAAACGCCATTTGCCATAATGGGTATTGCACTCGAAAATCTTTCTTCATATTGATTTCTCCCCCTCTAGCCAAAATAATTCATCCACTGTTATTTCAAACTCTCTTGCAATTTTCAAAGACAAAGTAATCGATGGAGAAAATTCGCCTTTTTCTATAAAACCAATAGTTTGCCTTGTTACCCCAACTCGTTCAGCTAACTGACCTTGCGAAAATCCAAATCGTGCACGTAGTTCTTTTACTCGATTTTGGAGCATTTCACTCTTCACTCCTTCATGTTAAGTATTATATTCTTATTGTATACTATTATTAACATAATGTGAATAATAGTATACATTTTAATGGAAAATTTTTTCAAAAAAGCGTGGCCGCTGAAAAACTTGCTTTAAAAAACTCTTAAGTAGCAGATTAGAAAGAAAGGCGAGATTTCGTTCGATTTGAACGAAATCTCGCCTTTTTCTTGTGTATTTTTATTTTGATTCCTTTATAAATGTCATAAATCTTTTGAGATTCACTGCAAATATGGCCATGGCTCCTTGCATTTGCATACCAAATAGACCCCCGTATGAGGCTACATCATATCCGTGTCTGTGTTTCAATTCACTGACCTACTTTTCAATTTATTATACAAAAGAATAGAGGCTGACCAAAAAGTTCTAGAAAATTAACTGAGGGTTGCCTCTTTTTCGTGCTGAAAAAATCTCTTGAGAATTCATATTAATACAATCTTAATACACAAGGTTCTGTGAAAATATATGGCTTTGTTTTTATTACAAGCTCATAAAGTCGTTGAACTGAAGTCAATCAATAATGTTTTTCCATTCGTTATAAAGGGTTGGACTAAGATTCTTTACATGTAGCATGAACTCTTCTAAATAACCTTTCTTTTCTATTCCTTCTAAAAATTTAGTAGGGTTGGATCTAACCGAGCCGAATGCTCTCTTAAGGTCGATCACCCTTATTTCCATATCTTCATTAAATAAAATATGGCGAACCTCTGTATCGCATCTCTCAAATCCTACTTTTTTCAATTCATCCAGCATAGCAAGAATTTTTTCCACTATTGGTTCAGGCAATTGCTTCTCTTTTTTTAAATACTGTGGGAGAGAAAGTCCTTTTACATACTCCATGATTATATAGTTTGTTCCATCCTCATAAAGTCGGGGAATAACTGGGGAAGATTGTCCCACTTGCAGTGCCTTAAGTTCCAATGCTTTTGTTTGTACCTTTTCAAAAATTTTAATGCAACGCTCAGATGTCAATTGAAAGACCGATCCATCTGCTCCCTTCCCAATCAACTTGTATTCTTTTAAATCTTTAATACTGATAGTCCCTTTAGCTATTATTGCATTATATTCATTCAATACGATAACAC
>NZ_JBFUKT010000255.1:0-3369 GCF_056400705.1 Paenisporosarcina sp. P5_A11 | reverse complement strand
GTTTTAATAGATGACCGCTTTTTTGAAATGGGTTCATTATAACGTTTAGTTTCTTTCATGCTCTATCACACTCTCATATATATTTCGTTCTTTATAGCCTATATCCCATTTGACGAGAGTGCAAACAAAAAGTTGCAGTTTCCAATAAAAATAAGGCTGCAACTAATTTGTATGTATATTCAATTCGGCTCATAATTTTTTCAGCATGCCATAGGTTCAAAAAAAACCAGCTTAGGTGCAGTTTCCTCATCTGAAGATGCGCACTCTTATTTTGATTACTATATTCTATATTATGGGGAAAAAGATACGCATAATTCAAATTAAAATAGTTCCATAGGCTTTATGAACCCACTAATTCGATAATTTTTCTAGAGTTTTTGGTTTATTTTTAAATCTAATGACATATAAAGACTCTAGAAAAATTCTAGAGTCTCTACTAATTTTTATATATTTATTTATTATTGATATTTTTAAACTTCCACTTCTCCGATTTATTGTCGTAGTAAGCGCCTTCGACCGAAGTCTTTTTGCCTTTTGAAACAATAATGAAGTAGTCATTGAAGCCCTCTGTGATTTCATTGTCTTGTGCATCAATGAATGACATATCTTTTAGTTTTAAATCATCTTTAATTTTGCTTTGATTTTTCTCTTTCAACAAACCTTTTGGTACTTGATATTCCAAGTTGAGCGTGAATTCGCCACTTGCCGCAAGGACATCAAAGTTTTCAGAAGTGATGGTGAATGAACCTGTTGCAAGATCGATACTTACATTTTTATCTGCATCATTGATTTTATTGACTGCAGCTTCTGTGAAACGAATTCCAATATGTCCCGCTTCATGTTCAACTACTCCGTCTATTTTGATAACAGATGTAGAGGTGTCAATTTCATCCTCAGTAACTACGACTCCTCCATCTTCAGTTGCAAAGACGTTAACGAGGATTGTCACTGAGTTGTCTCCATATTGTGCAGTAATTGTTGTTGATCCTTCTGCTTTTGCAGTGATGACACCTTGCTCAACTGAAATGATGTTCGTATCGAACCCACTATATATAGCTCCAGCTGCTACATCTTTAATAGTTGTTGTACCATCATATTTTGTTGCTGTTTCAGTTAATTTGAATTGTGCCGTTTGTCCAGATTCTAATTCAAAGTTAGTTTTGTTAGAGGCTAGTGTATACGTATCTTCTTTGTGTACGTCTACTTGGATTAATACAGGATCATGGTCAGATGCACGTCCATGAATATTCATATAATTAGCATTAATATGGATCATGTCAACTAATGTTTTAGCTGCTAAGTTATTTGTAACTAAAACATGGTCAAGAACCTGATTATTTCCTTGATAGTAATAAGAAAAACGTTCACCAGCTGGTACTTTTTCGATCATATTTGTTAAGATGCCGCCTTTAAGTGCTGCAAGCGTTGGTGTGAATTCGAAATCATTCATGTCACCAGCTACAATTACTTTTAAGTTCGGATCTTGTTCTTGTCCTTTTTGTATAAAGTTGTTAATCATTGTTGCAAGTTCAATCCGTTCTGCTTCAGAACCTAAAAATGGAGGTTGATTTTTTCCGAATAACGGTTGGTCTCCACCTTTTGAGTTTAAGTGAGCGCCAATCACGACTACTTTTTCACCTTGGAACTCAAATTGAGCTGCTAATGGTTTACGTGTGTTTTGTTGTGGCAAGTCAAGAATACGTCCAGGATTTTTTGAAAGTTCTCCATCTACCCAAGTTACCGCTTCCGTTGTCCCGCCTTTTGTTCCTTCTGCAAGTGTGACACGTTCAGGATTGTATAGGTAACCTACGCGGATGTTACCACCTGGTGCTCCACCATCTTGATTGTATTCAGGGGCGATGTCAGTCCACTCGTAAGTTGGACCTCCTTCAGCGACGATTGCTGCTATCAGGCGCTCATAACTTGCAGAAGCATCTGTGTTACCAGAAGCAGTTTCACCATCATTATCCTGAACTTCTACTAGTGTAATAATGTCAGGAGATTTCATGTTCACAACAAATGATTTCGCGATTTTCACGACTTTCTCATCAGGTGTGTTCGCTATGTTAGTAGAGAAGTTTTCTACGTTATAAGAAGCAACGTTTAGTTTGTCTTCTACTGGGTCAATATCAGTTACTAAATTTGGTTTTTCAACACGTGTGATTGTAGGTAAATCTACTTCTTCTGTCCAAAGTTTGAAGTTACCGAAACCGAAGCCCATAACTCCAACTATATCACCTGTGTAGAAGTCGCCAGATTTAGCATCGTAATTTCGATTATCGATTTTTACGAAAATACGCTCTGGATTGTAATCATTTGCMGAGATATTGATTCCGCCTAGTACGTTGAATTCGTTGTTTGTTGAGTTTTCTGCAACAACTGCGATTTCACCGTTCAATTGAGGACCAATAACTTTTGCATTTGGAACTGCTAGACGCATTAATTCAACAGATTCCCAGAAATCAATACCGTCTTCAGCCGGATCAAATGAAGTCAATCCGTCGTTTTCGATGTTTTCAGTAACTGGGAAGATTTCTGTACCAATAACCAGTGGTGCAGGAAGTTCATGTGTACCGTTTGCAACTGATGTCGTTGCACGAATACGTGTAACTGGTAAGTCATTTGTTTTCATATCTGAGTAACCTTCGTAATACCATTCTTCGACAGTTCCTTCAACAGTTACTAAGTCGCCGACTTTTAAACCATTTGAAGCTTTGTTTACGATAATTGCTTCGGACGTCGTGTTGTCGTTATCCGGGTTAACATCTTGGATAACGAAGTTTGCTGAGTTATAAAGATGTGTTACCACACCAGTGATATCTTTTACATTAGCACCTTGGTAATCTGAATAGTGACCTTCGCCTTGAATGTCACGAATTACTAGGTTGTCCACTTTCAAGACGTTATAAGTAAATGAGAAAACTTCAGAAGTCGTATCACTTATAGCAACAGCTTTAATTGTTGTGTCTTTTGCTAATGTAATTGGTGTTGTGTATTTTGTACTTGCCGCAGTAGGCGTTGATCCGTCTACTGTATAGTAGATAGCCGCACCATCAATTGGTGTCAATAACGAAATTTCTGTGCCTTCAGATACTGTTCCTGGGAAAATATCTGTGTAGACAGCAGGCTTGTTCACTAAGTCAAAGCTTTCTAAGCCTAGTGTTTTAACTTGATACGTTGTGTTGAATTTAGAAGCGATTCCTGATACATGGACAAGATCGCCAATCTTGTAGCGTTTAGAGAATTCGTCATAAGCTAAGCCATTACGGTTATCGTTTCGGATAACAACCGATTCCCCATTTTCATGTGTAGCTGTGAATTCGAACGTTCCAAAGTCGTTTACTTTTGTAAGATTAGTGATTGTTACAT
>NZ_JBFUKT010000254.1:0-3379 GCF_056400705.1 Paenisporosarcina sp. P5_A11 | reverse complement strand
TTTAACGATGAAAATTACTATAAATTAAAAATGTAGTAAAACTACAAAATTAAAATGAAGTAATAGTATTGTAATTTATTTTAAATATTGTATACTACTATTATATTATAAATTACACGGAGGTTCATTATATGGCGGAAACTAAACGTGAGCGTTTCATTAGAGTGGCCGAAACTAGGACAAACAAGATTATTAAATTGATTGAATTATTGGGGAACTGTTCAAACAAAAACAACTATGATTACACAGATGAAGACGTGAAGTTGATTATAGGTACATTAGAAAGTGAATTGAAGGAATTAAAACAGAAGTTTTACCAAAGTGAAACGAAAGAGAAGGAATTCAAGCTAAAAAAATAGATTACTAGAAAGGATGATAATGTATGACATATTGGAACTTTCCTGCTGTCGCAGGAGGTAGTATTAACTCAATTAATAATGCTAGTCTAGAAACCTTCCGTGATAATCCAATTGATTCTTTAACACGTGAGGTTTGTCAAAACTCTTTGGACGCCATAAAAGATCCTACTAAACCTGTTACGGTAGAATTTAACACGTTCAAAAATGACATCTTACCAAACCGAAACGAACTCGTTGATGCATTAAGCAAAGCAAAATATACTTGGCTTTATAAAACAGAGAAGAAAAATGAAAAAATTCTCATGTTTATTAATAGAGGATTAGAACTGTTAGAAAACAAAGAAATCGAATTTATGCGAATTAGTGATTTTAATACTAATGGCTTAGTTGGTGCAAAAGAAGCAAAATTAGGTACACCTTGGAGTTCCCTCATTAAAGAAGCTGGTTCTTCTAATAAAGATGATGATTCTGGTGGTAGCTTCGGTATAGGGAAGGCTGCTCCATTTCTAAGCTCAGAATTAAGGACGTTGTTTTACTCCAGTTATGATAAAGAAGGGTACAAATCTCATATTGGAGTTTCTGATATTATGTCTTTTTATAAGGATGACAATCTTGTAACCGTTGGAAAAGGATTTTACACTAAAAATGATAATTCACATCCGATTGAAGGTCTATTAAATCTTGATCCATCACTCAATCGTGATGAATACGGTACAGACATTTTTGTCACATCCTTTAAAGAGGTTGAAAACTKGCAGAATGAAATGATTCTATCAGTACTAAAAAACTTCTTTGTAACAGTTTTTGAAAAGCTATTAATTGTAAAAATTAATGGTTTTCAAATCGATCATAAAAACATTGCTGAATTAATTGCTAGATTGGATGATAATGATGAAAATCGAATTTTAAAGCTTTACTTTTCATTACTTACATCTGAACGAACTATCCGTATTCCCTATCGAAAGCAATCATTCAGTAATAGAAAAGGCAAGATTGATTTTGAAGAAGGAGAAGCGGAACTGTTACTGATGGACGGGGAAGATTTAAATCGTTGTGTATTAATGACACGTAAAAACGGTATGAGAATCTATGAGCAAAACCGAATTAGCGGTAGCATATCTTTTACAGGACTATTAATTATGAAAGGAAAAAACATGAACAAAGTGTTCAAACAAATGGAAAACCCAGCTCATGATAAATGGATTCCGAAGCGGTATGAGGAAAATCCAACCCTTGCAGATAAGATTTATTCTGATTTACGTCAGTTCCTTCGTGATTCAGTGAAGGATACGTTCCAACAAAATACTACTGATTCGATGAATGCGGTAGGGCTAAGTGATTTCTTACCAAACAGAAATTTACTAGAAGAAGATGGTACTGAAAAAGTAGAATCAATTGAAACACGATTGAAGTCAATTGGTATAAAAGAAATTGAGCAAAAACCATCTAAGAAGGCTAAATCTAGAGGAAACAATCCTACTAAAACAGAAGAGCAAATTCTAGGGGTGTTTGGCATTACTGACGGTGAAGAAAGTGGACACGTTCCTGGAGAAGGTGGCTCTGGGGGGGGTGGCGGTGGCGGCACAACCGAACCTGGTGGCGAAAAAACAATAGATCCAGATAAAGGTGGAAATGTTGGTGTAAAAGAAAAAGAAGCAACGAAAAGTGTTCCTGTCAAAAACCAACAAAAGTATGCATGTGCCAATAAGAAAGCTGGGCAATACAGATTCGCGATTACTTCACAAAAAGCAATTAAAAGAGGCGAGTTGAAATTCAAAGTTATGGGTGAACAAAATGATTTTGATTTGCCAATTGTACAAGCCCAATTTGCTGACAATCGCATGGTAGTGGATAGCATATCAGATAATACAATTCGTTTTTCAACAACAGCAATAACGAAAACCTTAAATGTTGATATTCAAATTGACTACTCAGATTATTGTGTAATGGAGGTGAGCGTCTATGAAGTTAAGTAATTCCTATCCTTATCCAGTTCTTCATCCGAATAATGATGACTATAATAATTCAAGCTTTCAAGTTGATTTTGTTACAGAGAAAGTATTCGGAGAATTCAAAATCCGTGCTTCCTTTTCATTACAAAATGAAGGAATAGAACAATTAACTCAAGTAGGAAACGCAGTTTACATGCTTCGTGTTGATTGTCCACAAACAAGCTTTCGGAAAGCCTTTTTTAATACGAAACCCGGAATTCATGAATCTATTGACACAAAGCATCTTAGAGGTAAAGTGAACATTTACTCGTTTATCATAGCGCAACGAGAAATCACACATTATTATAATGAATCTTTAAATGACTGGTATAAAGGTATGGAGATTACGTTTGAAAGAGGAAATTTTCTAGCAATCGGTAATGCTATTGAAGCAACTCTTCATGAAGATAACACTGAATTAATGGACCTCCCCGCAATAATCGATGTGCACAGAGGAATGAACAAGGAATACATGGAGGTAGAAATAAATTCTCAAATTATACTGCTTTCATTGCCTGAAGAAGAGTATGATCATTACGCAAGTTATGCTAACACAAGGTTAAAAAGTACAATCATTTCCATGATATTCCTTCCGTGCTTAATGGAAGTATTTACTAGAATGAAAGATGACAGAGAAGATTTAGTAGAGTACACATGGTACCAAGTGATGGAGAAGATTTTCAAAGAAAACAATCTGCAAATTGAAGATGTAGGAACAGATCGTTTACCTGCACTAAAAGCAGCTCAGCTTATTTTGCGTAAACCGCTAAAACCCAGCTTTAAAGAAATAGAAAAAATTACACTGGAGGACYAAAGATGAAATTAATATTCATTTCAGAACACACACTCCAAGATTTAAAAATTAATAACGAAGCATACTTAGAACGTTATTATATGGAAGACCTTAAATGGTTCAATCTATACTTTAGTGAAGAAGGTAAAGTATTAAACAGCAGCTTTGAATTTGATATGCCGATGTTTTCTTATCATGAAGACTATACCGTAAGTGATAGAGAAAATGTAAAGGCC
>NZ_JBFUKT010000253.1:0-3391 GCF_056400705.1 Paenisporosarcina sp. P5_A11 | reverse complement strand
GCTATTGTTGCCGCTTCTCGTGTCTTTAAATTATTAGATGAAGAGGAACTCGTTCCCGCTCAAGCAAATACAAACGCTCGGATTGAAGCTGGGAAAATTGAATTCAATAATGTGACATTCTCATATGACGGTAAAACAGATGTGTTGAAGAACATTTCATTTACAGCGAACCCTGGAGAAACAGTCGCATTGGTCGGTCATACGGGAAGTGGAAAGAGTTCCATTATTAATTTATTAATGCGTTTTTATGAATTTGAACAAGGTGATATATTAATAGATGGAGAGTCTGTAAAGAACTTTAAAGTGCAAGAGTTACGTCAAAAAATGGGCCTCGTCCTACAAGATCCTTTCTTATTCTTCGGGGACATTGAAAGTAATATTCGTCTGCACAATCAAGCTATGACTGACGAAGAAGTGCGAGCTGCTGCTGAATTCGTGCAAGCCGATGCCTTCATTAATCAGTTACCAGACGGCTACAAACAAAAAGTAACGGAGCGGGGCTCGACATTTTCAAGTGGTCAACGACAACTCGTGGCATTCGCACGCACCATGGCGACAGACCCGAAAATCTTAGTGCTCGATGAAGCGACCGCAAACATTGATACTGAAACTGAAGTTGCCATTCAATCAAGTTTAGAAAAAATGCGTCAAGGACGAACGACGATTGCCATTGCGCACCGTTTAAGTACCATTCAAGATGCTGAATTAATTCTCGTTCTTCATCAAGGGGAAGTCGTCGAACGAGGCAATCACCAACAATTGCTTGCTAGTAAAGGTCTTTATCACAAAATGTATTTACTACAAAATGGTATTGTAGAAGAGACCGTATAATCTAAAAGAGGACACAATTGTGTCCTCTTTTGCTTAGACAAAAAAATGTCACAATCAATAATGAAGTCATTTGACTGATTATTTGTTACGATGTTAGAAGAATTATAAAGGAGCGACTTTGATGACGACAGATATCAATTTATTATTGGCATTTGGAGCAGGCTTTTTAAGCTTCATCTCGCCTTGTACTTTGCCATTATATCCAGCATTTCTTTCTTATATCACAGGTATGACGTTAGACGAATTGAAAACTGATCGTGGTATCTTGCAAAAACGTGGTATGTTGCATACGCTATTTTTCTTACTCGGTTTTTCATTCATCTTTATAGCGCTGGGATTTGGAACAAACTTTGTCAATACCGCGTATATTCAATACCAAGATGTTATTAGACAAATTGGAGCTATTTTTATTGTGTTGTTTGGTTTAATAGTAATCGGTGTATTTAAACCAGAATTTTTAATGAAAGACCGAAAATTACAATTTAAAAATAGACCATCTGGTTACTTAGGAACTATTGTTATTGGTATGGCTTTCGCAGCTGGATGGACGCCTTGTACAGGGCCAATTTTAGGGGCTGTATTATTACTTGGAGCTTCAAATCCAGGGTCTGGTGTATGGTATATGTTAGCTTATATATTAGGATTTGCGATTCCATTCTTTGTCCTATCGTTCTTCATTACACGCATGAATTGGATTCGAAAACACAATGCAAAAATCGTCAAAATTGGTGGTATTATTATGATTGCAGTCGGTATTTTATTGTTCTTTGACGGCATGACGTACATTATCCGTATTTTAAGTCCGATTTTTGGTGACTTCCAAGGGTTTTAACAAGTAAAATAAGATTATGGAAAGAGATGATGTTGAAGATGAAATCCATTACACACTACGAGCAGTGGCTAGATATCATTCAACAAGAGAAACATCTCTTACTATTTGTGAAAACGACCAACTGCTCGGTATGTGAAGGGTTATTTCCACAAATCGCAGCACTCGAAAGCGATTCAACTTTTCCGTTTTATGTTGTGAATGCGGCAGAAGTACCTGAACTAGCAGGGCAACTCAGTTTATTCACAGCACCTGTTGTCATTTTAATGAAACAAGGCAAAGAGTACGCCCGGTATGCGCGGTTCGTTCCCGTACAAGAAGTAATAGAAAAACTACAAGAATTAAAGAAATGGGAGGAATAGCATGTTTGACCAAATTCCTTCGCAGTGGATAGTCATTGGTTCAACCATAATGGCAGTCGTTATGGGGACACTTGTTATGACGGTAAGAGCAAAGTCGGCTAAAAAGCCCGCTAGTGTAAAAAAAATTATATTACCACCACTTTTCATGTCGACGGGTGCATTTATGTTTGTTTTCGAGTATTTCCGAGTGCCACCGCTTCAAATTCTTGAATCAATAGGAGTAGGACTTCTTTTTTCTACAGTCTTAATCTGGACATCAAGATTTGAAGTGAAAAATGGTGACATTTATTTAAAACAATCAAAAGCATTTGTATTCATTTTAATTGGGTTATTGGGAGTTCGATTAATTGGTAAAATCATTTTAAGTTCGACCATCGATGTAGGAGAGTTAAGTGGAATGTTTTGGTTACTTGCGTTTGGTATGATCGTGCCATGGCGCATTGCTATGTTGCTTCAATATAAAAAGCTCGAAAAAACAATACAAAATAAATCCACACAAAAGCCGACCCTTTCTTCATAAGGTCGGCTTTTTCTTTGTTATTTCATCTAACAGTTAAGTCAGTTTAATAGCTGCTCTTCTATCTAAATAAATGTTCATATGGCGACATGTCAATTTCCATAGACTCTAACTTTTTACGTAAGAATTTATGATCTCGCTTTGGTGTTGCTTGAATATACCCACGAATTAAATGATCATTTTCGATAGAGGATGCATTTTCTTCTAGAGCAATTTGTGCGACTTTACCAGCTATTTTTTGTTTGGCAACTGGCCGAAATAAGTCAGGAACAGGTGTAACAAGTTCATTTAACATGACTTTTGCCTGATCTCCCCATAGATGAAGGGATTCATTCACATAATACTCTTCCCAATCAAGCATCGATTTTCCATCGTCTTTCGGTAACACTTTTAAAAATTTGCGGAACATAAAATAACCACCAATGGCAAAAAGTCCAGCTAATACAAAAACCCAAAATACAATAAACCATAAAAACCATCCATCTAAACCCAACGCTCTCACCTCTTATAACAACTATTCTTCTATTATAAAAGGTTCTGCGTAAAATAACACGCCCGATGTATCCTTTTCTTGAATTTCTCTCTATCTAAAGAGGGAAAGGGGGTGAAATAACATGGCAATCGTTGACTTTAAGGGAGCCGTAGTTCGATTAACGTATGATGTAGGGATGACGCAAGATGGAAAAGTAATAAAAAAAGCAAGTTCTTATCGAAATATTCATGAATCTGCAACAGCTGAACAATTAATGGATGTGACTAGTATTCTTTCTGGTTTTTCATCTTATCCGATCTTGGCTGCAGAGAAAATTTCAACTGGTAACATTCAAAACTAATGGAGAGGAGGAGTAACAT
>NZ_JBFUKT010000252.1:0-3433 GCF_056400705.1 Paenisporosarcina sp. P5_A11 | reverse complement strand
AGCATGTCCAGGTGAGACCCCACAGTGAACGAGTTGCGCAAAAGTGTTTTGCACAACTCGTTTGCGACGAAGCTAGCGAAGCGATGCAACGCACTTCCATGTTTCGAAGCTAGCGCAGCGATGCAGAAACAGGAGCAGCGTTTTTTCAAGCGAGCGAGGAGGCTCACGGATTGCCCGCGGAAAGCGTCCGCCTGTAACGGAAAGCAACAGTATAGTTAAATGGAAGAAAAACTTTCCAATTATACGTAATTCGTTTATAGTATGAATAGCTCTATAAGAATTGCTCCCTGTAGGAAAGGATGACCCAATCTGAATCCTGCATGGCTAAAAAAACATTCAACTAAACTCGCGCTTGGAAGTGCTGTAGTGATTTTGTTTGTTGCTTTGTTTAAACCATTTTCCCAAAATCCGGCCCCCCCAATTGCCGGTACGCTCGAAACGATCCAAAACCCCATCCCAAGTTCAATTCCAGCTGAAGAATCATCTGAAACAAAACCAATCGATAAAGAACTAAATGAAACTGTTGTCGTCGATGTAAAAGGCCAAGTTCATAATCCTGGTGTTTATTCATTGCCAACTGGCAGCCGTGTCCTAGACGCGCTCCAACTTGCAGGTGGCATACTACCCACTGCAGAAGAAAAGGCGTTGAATTTTGCTGCTAAATTAGTCGACGAAATGGTCATTTATGTTCCTTTAATTGGAGAAACTGAAGTGCCACTGACCATTGCAACTTCGCCGAGTACTTCAGAATCCCAATCTTCACTCGTCAATATTAATACCTCAGATGAATCGACCTTGATGACCCTCTCAGGAATTGGTCCTTCTAAGGCTAAAGCTATTATTGCTTACCGAGAAGAGAAGGGCCTATTTAAATCGATTGAAGATATTAAAGACGTAACAGGCATTGGTGATTCAACATTTGAAAACTTGAAAGATTTTATTTCGGTCAATTAAAATCACAATCAATTGACGTAAGAAACGTGTTCCTACTAAACTAAAGAAGAGTTTAAAATCAGGGGGCGTTTTTATGGAGCGAATAACATGGGATCAATTCTTTATGGCACAAAGCCATTTACTTGCACTTCGAAGCACGTGTACAAGGTTAGCGGTAGGTGCGACAATCGTTCGTGATAAACGAATAATGGCAGGGGGTTATAATGGTTCTATTTCAGGTGGAGACCATTGTATCGACCAAGGATGTTACGTAGTAGATCATCATTGTGTCCGCACGATTCATGCCGAAATGAATGCCTTACTTCAATGTTCAAAATATGGTATCTCAACGAATGAAGCGGATCTATATGTAACTCATTTTCCATGTTTGCCTTGTACGAAATCTATTATTCAATCGGGAATTCGACGTTTATACTACGCCGAAAACTATAAAAACAATGAATATGCGATTCAATTATTATCGCAAGCAAATATAGAAGTCGTCCATGTTCCTTTCGATGAACGAAAAATCGATTTCTTAAGCGATAAAAAAATTACTTTGTATTTAGATATGCTTCAAAAATTAAGAGAGAATGGAGTTTCTGCTGAGGAATTGGCTTCATACGAAGCGCAGGTGAAAGATCTATTTGGCAAAACTATTGGAACCATCGGTTAATTTATTTAGCAATTGCAGCAATCCTTTCAACAGCTGCAGCATTAGGTTCACTTTTTATTCTATTACTACACATAATCATTATCCTGTTATTTATCTGGAAACGCTGGCCATTCGTATTTATTTTTAGTTATGTACTGACGGCTATTTTTTTCCTAATCTTTACTGAAGATAAATTGACTCCTATTCATTTCGAAGTCGAGCAGGACAGTATATTGAAATTGACTTCCACATACGCCATTAATGGCTCGAAATTACGTGGGTTTGTCATTTCTGAAGACAAGGACAAATGGTATATCACATATACGTTTACTTCAGAAGAAGAGAAGATGATGTTTGAACAACAATCTTTAACCGGGACGAAGTTTAAATGGACTGGACAAGCTGCTGAAGTGCCTCTGCCAGCACATGACTATGCATTTAGCATGAAGACGTATTTAACTAGTCACGGTGCAGCAGGAATGTTGTCTGCTACATCCTTTCAAAAAATCGCTGATCCAAGTGGAGTATTAGGCTGGATTGCTGAAAGACGCTTTCAAATGGAAAAACAGGTTGAAGCCTATTTTCCGCTTTCCCTTCAACCAGAAGCTAAATCCTTACTACTCGGCTTGCAAGATGATATGGATCCTCAACAAACACGCGCTTATCAAATACTCGGAATCACTCATTTATTTGCGATTTCAGGGTTGCATGTGGCGTTTTTAACATTCATTTTTTATCAATTGATGTTAAGACTCATGATCAGGAAAGAAATTGCGGTATGGTGTTTGCTAATTTGTTTACCTATTTATGCATGCTTAGTTGGTGGAGCACCATCCGTGTGGAGGGCAGTTGGAGTAGTTGAAATTCTGCTTCTATCTAAACAAATGAATCAACGACTATCTATCGAAGATGCATTTGGTCTAAGTTTAATAATTTTTATTTGCTTACAGCCGGGAGTTATCTTTCAAATTGGTTTCCAACTATCGTACTTAGCTGCCGCAGCGTTGCTTTATTCATCTTCTTTTTTAAAATCTCAAACGACTGTTCTTAAACAATCTTTCTGGATTACATTTCTTTGCCAGATTGGGGTATTCCCAATACTTCTCTTCCATTTTTACGAAATATCATTATCCTCCTTTATCGTAAATTTAGTATTTGTGCCTTTATTTTCGTTCGTTATTTTACCCATCAATTTAGTATTGTTCCTTCTATCATTTGTCATGCCATTCCTTTTAGAGCCCCTATTTATGATTTACGAACCATTACGCTTGGGTTTGACAACGTTCATTTTAAAACTCGCGTCGATTCCTTATCAACTATGGAATCCAGGTAAACTGTCCTTATGGCAACTTATTATGGCATATATAGGTGTTGTATGTTCGTTCCTACTATTAGAACTTCGTCATTCATTGAGCAAACTTTTACTCACTCTAGGATTACCAGTTCTTATAATACATGCAACACCATTTCTCGATACTTCCATAGAAGTCTCATTTATTAATGTAGGACAAGGCGATGCAACTGTTATCGAACTCCCACATCAGCAAGGTGTTATCCTGATTGATGCAGGGGGTTTACTACGGTTCGATCAACCTTTTTGGAAGCAAACTGACACGCCTTTTGAAATTGGTCGTGAAGTTATTGTGCCTTTTCTAAAAGGTCGAGGTATTCGTCGAATCGATACGTTTATTTGGACACATGCAGATAGTGATCATGTAGAAGGTGCAGAAGAAATATTAGAAGAAATAACAGTGGAAGAAATCCATGTAACACCAGGTGCGATACATTTACCAACTTTACAACTAGCCTTTCAAACAGCATTAAATAACAAGATTCCAATAAAAG
>NZ_JBFUKT010000251.1:0-3456 GCF_056400705.1 Paenisporosarcina sp. P5_A11 | reverse complement strand
CTGAATATCTGTAAACTTCGAGAACCCTAATGTCGATGACACTACTTTTTGGTCAAATAATTTCCAGTCTACATTTTTGGCTACTGCTGAGTACAATGTTTTTGTTTTAGAACTAGCAAAATAAACTTTCAGTTGCTCATTATCCGAACGATTCCAATCTACAATTAATCGATCAAATCCATCCTCTGGAATGTCAGAAATAGAAAATGGCAAAATATTATCATATACCGGAAATGGTACATCGTCTGGGAAAAACAATGTGTATCGATTATTTGCCCCGACTAATTCATTTAATTCTTCGTTAGTTAACTCAGTATCTTCTAGAGTCAAATCACTAATTTGCCAGTCCTTCATGACATTGACAACTCGCTCTAAATCAAATGTTTCCATCGAACCTGTCATGTTGTTTTCACGACTTGCAATCATTTTATAAGGTTTAATAACATCATCTATTCGCTTGCTCTCTGCGATTAATATGTCTACTACTGGTGTTGATTCAATGGTGTCGTAAGTTGGAGTATAGGTCCAAATAGTAAAAGTTAACGTCACACTTAAAACAATTAGTAAGGCTAGGAAAATCGATTTTGCATGCTCTATATATTTCAATCCCATTCACCTGCCTCATCTAACTCAAATGGTAACGTGAAGAATATGGTCGTTCCGTTTCCTTCTTCACTTTCTGCCCATATAGCACCACCATGTGATTCAATCATTTCCCGGGCAATAGCAAGTCCCAGTCCAGAACCACCCATTGATCTTGCACGTGCTCGGTCTACACGATAGAAACGATCAAAAATTCGTTCTACATTTTCTTTCGGAATACCCATCCCGTCATCAGAAACCATCACTTTTAATAATCCATCGTGCACGATTATACCAAAACGAATATTTCCACCGTCAGGCGAATATTTTAAAGCATTCGAAATAATATTATCGATGACTTGAGTTAATTTATCAGTATCGATTTCCACAAAATACTGTGATTCTGGTAAATTGCGAACAAAATGAACTTGTTGTGATTTCGACATTTCAAAACGATCAATGATGCGATTAAAGAATTTATTAAACTCTACAAACTCCTTGTTTAAATCGTATTCTCGGCTATCCATTTTCGATAGCTGCAACAAATCATTGACTAACCTAATCATGCGTTCAGTTTCAGTTTGTGTAACGTTTAAAAATGATGGTGCTAATTCCTTATCTTCCCAAGCACCATCAGCAAGCGCCTCTAAGTAGCTACGCATTGTGGTTAATGGTGTTCGAAGTTCATGCGAAACATTCGCAACAAATTCACGTCGTTCCATATCAATTTTCTCTTGTTCGGTATTATCATGGAGAACTGTTATCAAGCCGTTTACAAAACCTGTTTCTTTTTGAATAACGGAGAAGTTTGCTCGCAAAATGTACGGTCGTTCAGGCGAACTGAAATCTAAGTTAATAGACTCTTTCATATGAATTAAATCTTCAAATACGTACTGTGATTCAATTCCAAGAGCACTTGAAATTGGACGATGCAACACTAATTCTCTCGGTACTCTTAACAGTCTTAACGCTGGATCATTTATTAAAATGATGCGTCCTTTGCGATCAGTCGCAATTACCCCATCTGTCATGTTGGAGAGGACAGATGCTAACTTCCTTCGTTCACCTTCAGTAGTAGACTGCGCCTCTTGTAGACGATTGGTTAAATGGTTAAATGCAATTGCCAACTGTCCAATTTCGTCATTCCCGTAAACTCGCACTTTACGTGAAAAGTTTCCTTTGGCCATGGCTTGGGCTTGTCTACGCATGTCCGAAATAGGTCGGGTAATTGTTTGAGCGATTAATATACCAAGAATAACCGTTATGGCAAGGGACATCGCTGTACCACCAGCAAGAATTTGGTTAATTTCAGTCATTTGATCAAACACTGTTTCAATGTTTGATTCTAAATAAATCGTACCGAGGACTTCACCTTGAAAAATAATAGGAGAAGCTAACACCCATATCCTGTCTTTTTTTTGACGGTCTAAACGAATGTTATTAAACGGTGTCTCCGACGAAATGGATTGACGAACCAAAGTCTCCGTTGAGCGTTGTCCAACAATGGATTGATTATTTGTTTCAGACGTTGCTAAAATGCGGAAATTGTTATCTATTACACTTATTTCATTTATATCTTCTGATTGAATGCTATATAGTACTGTGCGTAAACTTTGCTCTAAACTCGGGTCTTCTTCTCCCCGCTGTTTGGTAATTTCTGTACGCACACTAAACTCCACCAAATCCACTCGTTGTTCAATGGAATCGGTGAAGCTCTTTTTAAGTGTATGTTCTAACTCACGCGCAAAATACAGACCGATGATTTGCATTGCCAAAAGAATCAACAGAATGTAAATCAGGACGATTTTGACGTGAATCGATTTAAAAAAGCCAACCTTTTGCATTCTGTCTACTCCTGTTCAGGATTACGCAAATAATACCCTACACCACGACGTGTCACAATCCATGCTGGGTGACTTGGGTTATCCTCAATTTTTTCACGAAGGCGACGAATCGTTACGTCTACAGTACGAACATCTCCAAAATAATCATAGCCCCATACTGTTTGCAATAAATGCTCACGCGTCATTACTTGTCCGATATGTTTTGCTAAGTAATGCAGCAATTCAAACTCACGATGCGTTAGTTCAATAGATTCTTCTCGTTTTAACACTAAATATGCGTCTGGTTGAATAATTAATAAGCCAACCACTATATCATTCGTTGCCTCTTCAGCATCCTCTGATTGTAAAGTTTGATGACGTCGCATATTTGCTTTCACACGAGCAATCAATTCACGTGTGCTAAATGGTTTTGTTACATAATCATCTGCACCTAACTCTAAACCAAGTACTTTATCAATTTCTGAATCTTTAGCAGTTAACATAATGATAGGAAAGTCGTACTTTTTACGAATCTCACGACAAACTTCCATTCCATCTCGATTTGGTAACATAATATCTAGTAACATCAAATCCGGTTTAATTTCTTCTGCTTTTTTTAAAGCTTCATCCCCATCATATGCACAAACTACATTATATCCTTCTTTTTTTAAGTTGAATTGCAAAATATCCGCAATCGGCTTTTCGTCATCAACTACTAAAATCGTTTTACTCATACAATCCATCCTCTCTCTTGCCATCTATCTATGTGAATATAAATTGACCTCATCATACACCTACTCTATCACGCTTTACCTTGTTTCGCATCTATCGAGTAACAATTGGGAAATGTTGAATATTTCCCAGGCAATAATTCGACAAATTCATACATAAAAAGACGGCCAATTTCGCAATATTGACCGTCTTACAAGATATTATTATTTTAAATAATTAAGAGGATTGACAATTACACCATTTTTACGTACTTCAAAGTGTAAATGGATACCTGTAGAATTTCCTGTTGAACCCATAACACCTAATTTCGTACCAGAAG
>NZ_JBFUKT010000250.1:0-3492 GCF_056400705.1 Paenisporosarcina sp. P5_A11 | reverse complement strand
CTTTTCGAGATATACATAACCTCCACTAAAAGAACATTTGTTCTTATTATATGCGAACATATGTTTTTTATCCGTAAAAATTATACCCCCCCAAAAAAAGACCGTCATGTGACAGTCTTTTCTTCTTTAACTAAAGCACCCGTTAGTGGAAATAACTAGTTAAACTTCGAAATAAACACTAAGAAAAAGTCCTACTATGAATATTGAAACAAAAAAAGAAACCACAGCTATTAGAACTTTAACTTTTTTTGAAATCTCGTCAAACCTAGTAAATATATCACTGGCTAGTCCAAAATAAGACATCATAATTATTGTAAGAATAATAGCCCTCGTAATATCTAATCCACTGAAGTCGCTAAATGGTTTACGAAAATTATCCGAATAGTAAATACCTAATCCCACAATTGAATGTAGGATAAAAAAGTGTGAAAAAAATCTTATGTACCTCAAATTTTATAATCCCCTTATAACTTTAAATTTACATCCATTGTAAAACTAACCTGCCCCGTTAGTTAAAAATCGTTCTGGTTACTCTTATGTAATACCGTAATTTATTAATTTCAAGACTAATTCAAATGTCAAAGTGGGTACTTTTCTAAGGAATTCACTAAATCATTTAATTCTTTACTGTCCTCATCTTGCCACTTTTCTCTCTCTATTGCTCTAATTACCTTTTTTGAAGCAGAAAGTAAACTATCTCTTAATTGTTTAATGTTACACTCTGCCTGAAAGTGTGCTTCCGATGAATTATCTTTGTAAAATGATAGCTCCGCTTTGTCACTGCTTATCTTCTTAGCTAAGACAATGGGAGAACCATCCATAAAATCAAAGTCATAAGTTCTTCCAATTTCTGAAACAATAATCCCCTTACAGGATTTAATCCACCAAGATAAAATGATAACTACAAAGTCTGACCAGTCTTGTTCTGGAAAAGAACGATGATAATCAATAATAAAACAAATATTGCCTGTAATATTTGTTCTCTTCTCTAATGAGTTCAAATCAACGTCGATCACTATTTCCTGGACCAAAAAATCAACCCCCTTTTCAAGCTGTATAGATTATTAATATATTAGAACTTATTTTACATCCTTGTTCAACTAACCTGCCCCGTTAGTTCAATAAGAAAGAGCTGAATAAGCAGCCCGATAATCTACAACTAAAGCACCCGAAGAAGTCGTTTTATCTATCATTATCTAAATCATCATCAAGAAAAGATTTTTTATCATCTTTAATTCCATACTTTTTTTTAAGAAAATCACCAATTATTGAATTGTTAATACCTCTTTTAACGGCTGTTTCAATAACGATAAAGAGAAAAAATAAGCCAACAAAATAAAAGATAATATATAGACCAAATGCCTCCATTAACAATCACCCCTACTAAATTTTACCACAAATAATCTAACCCCTTATTGAACTAACCTGCCTCGTTAGTTGAACAAGAAATGCATTAGCTGAGTAAGCATCTACTTTTGCATATTATCATCGAATTGCGACGCAACTAATTAAACTTTACTACTGAAGTTCCTCTTGATTTTGAATGGCATACAAACAAAACATTAGTGCTAATTTTCGTATAAAGGTATAATATTAGTATCTTAAAATCAAAGGAGTCTTGCCTTATGAGTCAAAGAGTTCCCTACTATGATATTGCACCTGATGGTATCAAAATTATGATGGATATGGAGAAGTACACTAAGCAGACTACAATTAATAGAACTACTAGAGAGTTAATCAAAATTAGAGCCTCTCAAATTAACGGTTGTGCCTTCTGTATAGATATGCATACATCCGATGCTCGTAAGATGGGTGAAACCGAACAACGAATTTATTGTTTAAATGCTTGGAATGAATGTACTTTTTATACACCTGAAGAGAAAGTTGCTCTCGAACTATCTGAGCATATTACTCTAATCCCTACTAAAAGAGTTCCTGATGACTTATACAAGCGTGTCCGAGAACATTATGATGAAAAACAATATGTTGATTTAGTTCTTATTATTAATCAGATAAACAGTTGGAATAGAATCTCTATTGCAATGGGCAATACACCAACAAAGATTTAACTTCTTAACGAACATCCTTTGGTGTTCGTTTTTTCATTTATTTTGTTGCACAGTTTGTGTCAAAAGCAACATTACACATTCATTCTCTTATTGAACTAACCTGCCCCGTTAGTTGAAGAATAATATTTATAATATTACTCCCGCAAAATTCCCACTCAATACTTGTTTCTCATTCTGATTTGTACATAGGAAAGATGCCACAATAGATATTCTATTATTATCTGGCTTTTCATACTTCTCGATTGTTACTTCACATATGATTTTATCTCCTGTAAAAACTGGTCTCAAAAACTCAAAATTCATAGTTCGAGCCAGTACATTGTTATCTCCACCAACTTTTGTAGGTAATGTAGCTGTCAACAACCCTTGTATGACAAGTCTCCCCTGATCATCAGCAGTAGTATGGTGAGTGCCTTCATCACCTGAAACCTTAGTAAACAATTCAACATCTTCTAGTGTGAAAGTCCGTTCAAATGTAATAATATCGCCTACTTTTAAAGACAACGTTATTTCCCCCTTTATTTTAAATTAAACTCTCAATTTAGATGTGACAAATATTCAAATGCTGTTGTTCCATAGACGCTTTTAAAGTGTTTATTTAAATGGGTTAAATCGACAAAACCACATTCAGCTACTGCTGAATAAATATCTCCGTTTTTTTCTATTAAGTGCTTTGCACGTTCTATCTTGCAGTTAAGAGAATATTGGTATGGTGGAATTCCAGTATGAGCCTTGAATGACCTGATAAACTGAAACTTCGATACATTAAGCCCTTTACATATCTCGTCGAGTTTAAGTACATTATCCAAGTTGGTATTAAGCATATCCTTTGCTTTTCTAACTAGAGTGTCATCTTTCTTATAGTCGGTAGAAAGATCAGTTTGAATGAGGCTATCTGTAAGCGATAAGAGTAATTCACTGTGTAAAAGTAACAACAAAACAGTATATTAAAAAAGATGTAATATTCACGAAGAAAACTCCTTTTAAGGTATTCTCATGCAACTATACATCTTAAAATTAAATGAAATATAGTACATTATTGCAGGATTACTTAAAGCTTCTGTAAAGTTAACTCTCCAAATTCAGGGTGCAGATACGTTATGTTTCATTCTGTAGCACAGAATAAAAGACGGTTTTATTAATCGATGTGGTGACCCCATATTCAATCATCCACTCCAATTTTCCAAAAAGGAGAGCCTCATAAGAGACCCTCCTCATTCTTCTGATACTCCTTTTCCTTCACCTCCTATTGCTATCAGGTTGGGTTCAACCGTTTTCCGTTCGCTCCCCCCATCTTTTAATTATGTATGAAAATCCCGAGGTTTCCAATCTTTCGGCTTGATGTTCTTATTCATCCATTTCTTTTGTGGTGCTTGATATGGGGTGGTGGCTATTAAATGATTATTGTGCCAGCTTGCTGCTC
>NZ_JBFUKT010000249.1:0-3515 GCF_056400705.1 Paenisporosarcina sp. P5_A11 | reverse complement strand
CTTTCATGGACATATAACCCTCTAAAAAGAGACGGCAAAAATGATATAAGGAAATCGTATTTCATGCAAACCTTTGGGAATAAGACGATGACAATTCCACTACCCACATCAACTTTAGAAATTGAACCCTTCTTGGATCAACTATTCAAGCTTTGCCATAATCGTAAAAGGGCAGATCGGATAGTGGATGTTTTCGATTTTGAATGAATTGTTTTTGAAACCTTATCTGAATCGAAAGCATATATAAAATTACAGCCTTCGCACGCGACRCCTATTTGTTTTTTTGTAAACGGATGTTGAAAATACACTTCATCAAAACCACATACTTGGCATTCCATGATATGAAAGTGTTCACGGGGACCAATTAGAACATTGAGGGAAATTTCAAAATCTAAATTCATCTATATACACCTCGTATTCTTTTTCGAATATTATATCAAATTTTTAAACAATAATTTGTCATAGCTTTTTAAAAGTTTTCGACATGGTTGGGTAAATACCTTAATATTTTGTCGAATTGTCGTATGGAAGTTTTTGGGATTTGCATTTAGTTTTAAAAATTTGAAGTTATTTAGTTGTAATAGTGAAAACTCTAAAGAGAGATATCTCCAACACAAAAGGATTGTGGATTCAGCCAAAAGCAGTAATCAAGGTTTTAAGCACCCTGTATTTTGAACTGCACCTCCAATAGTTAGTTGAGTCTAACAATTGGGGTGCAGTTCATTTTCGGGTGCTTATTTTATTTGCCGTGTGTTTAAATGTTTGTGTAAAGGCTGAAAACACTACGCATATAATGTATGAAAGGATTGTATTTAATTTAATTGATAAAATTATTTATTACTGCAAAGTTGAGAAATTGTAAGGAGGAAAGGAATGTATTGTGGGATTTGTGGAAATGAGAATGATTCTAGTGCTAAATTCTGCATCCACTGCGGTAATCAAATAATAGAAATGCCTGATAAACCGAAAAGGCGAATACCATGGTTTTGGATAGCCATTTTCACTTCCTTATTTGCAGTAGGTGGTATTGGATTTGGTATCTTTACTGTTCTTAATCAACCTGAAAAAGTTGTTAAAGTTGAGACATTTAGTCAAAAAGAACAAGTGCCTGATGTAAAGAAAGACTCCGAAGAACAACAGCAAAATCAGAAGGAAAAGACGCAAATTATTAAGGAATCTCAGGGTCGTGTATATACGCTTTTTACTGAATCTGGTTTTGGTTCGGGTTTTTTATTTGAAGAGAAAGGCACTGTGGTGACGAATGCGCATGTCGTAGCTGGTTACACAGAGGTGGTTGTGCGCAATAAAAACGGGCAGCAAACGACTGGTCAAGTGATTGGGATTTCCGATATCTATGATGTTGCTTTGATTCAAGTGGATGCTTATGCAGGGACAAAGCCTCTTGAAACAGAACCAAACAAAACCGTAATTGGTTCGGAAGTGATTGCACTAGGCAGTCCACAAGGTTTCGAAAACTCCGCTTCGATTGGTTATTTAACAGGACTGGACCGCTCGTTTGAATCGGATTTTCAATATAAAAATGTCTACCAAATAGATGCTCAAATTTCTCTAGGCAGTAGTGGGGGGCCTCTCCTAGATGCAATTACTGGAAAGGTAATCGGAATCATTTCTGCTCTTCTGTCATCAGATAGTTCAATTGGATTCTCAATTCCGTTCTACACGGTGGAAGAACTATTAAGAAGCTGGTCAGATTCCCCGATGAGCCCAACCGAAGTGGAAAACGTCTTCTCGTTTTATGACGATTCTGCATATGATCCAGCAGAGTCTGAAGAGGCGGATTCGTATTATGAGGAAAATGAGGAACCTAAGGAACCTGATGTGGCAGTAGATCCAGAAGAATCAATTGAAGAAGAACCAGAAGACTTCCTAGAAGAAGATCCTTACTACTTTGATGAGATGGATCTGTCAGAGTTTACTTTGATTTTTAGAGATTACTATGAAATTGCACTTTTACATGAAGACTTTTATTTTATTGAGGATATGCTTTTATACGATAGTGAGGCGTATTGGGATATGTCTGATTACATTGATGAAATATCAGGATTAGGTATGGTATTTGACTTCATATCCAATGAAATAACCGACATCGTAATTGAATCTGATCTTGCAGTAGTTAGCACTGTCGAAGTGTTTGATTTCATGGATGTCTCAGGTGAATGGACCACGTATGAACGTAGTAAGGAATATGTGATCGTTATTGTGGATGGCATGTATCAAGTATCGGATATTATTATTCATTAAGCTAATGATTTTTGAGTGTGTCACCAACAAAAAGACTTTTGGCGACTGCCAATAGCAGTAATAAGGTTTAAATCTCATAAAATTAGATTTAAACTACCGATCTAAGTGAAAAAAGCTTCTTGAATGGCCCCACCCGCTATCGCTTGGCGGGTTTTTTGATGGGATTTTTGGTGAGCGATTGCTCAGTTGGAAAATATGAGGTCCAAGTTGGAAAAAAGGGCAGCCAAGTTGGAAAATTTGATGGCCAAGTTGGAAAAATCGCACTCCAAGTTGGAATCGAGATAAAACACCGAACGAAGGTTTGGTTACTACTTTGGTGGAAACAGAGAAATTTAAGTAAAAGTTATAATTTTCAATAAAGTTTAGTGGTGATCGATAGAGGTAATACTACTATATAAATATAGCAATTTTAGTAATTCCACAAATGAGTTGGAAGAGAAATAGGAAGTGTACATATTGAAGAAGTTTAAAGTTTGGTTCATCCTGTCTTTAGTGATGAACTTATTGTTAATTGGTATCGGTAGTTTTATTGTGTATAAACAAGGCGGAATGGCTGTTGTTAAAAAATTCTTTTCTTCAGAAGAGTATTCGGAATACTATATTCAGAAGAAGGTTTCATTCGAGTCTTATGATTATCCTGATGTGGATAAAGTTTTTCTCGGGGATAGCATCACGGATCATGGGGAATTACAAACATATTTTCCAGGTGAAGTCGTTTTGAATCGAGGAATTGTAGAAGATGACACGAAGGGTGTATTGAATCGAATCGATGAAGTGGTGAAACGTAATCCTGAAGAAGTCTATATATTGATAGGGATAAATGACATTGGCGGTAATGTTGATATCGAAGAGTATCGCAAGAATATGGAAAAGATTATTCAATCTTTTGATCACTCGTCGACCAAAGTGATTGTGCAGTCGATTCTTCCTGTTAATAACCAGGAGTTTGAAAATAAGATTTCAAATGAAACGGTTCATCAATTCAATAATGTGCTCCAACAATTGGCAAAAGAAAATGACATTCAATATGTAGATTTGAATCGACATTTTGAAAATGCTGACGGACAGTTAAAGAAAGAGTACACAGTGGACGGAATTCACTTAAGTGGTGATGGATATGATGTGTGGATGGAGAAATTGAAATCAAAATGAATGAATGGAGCGGCCGATATTACTTCGGTCGCTTTTTAAAATTGTTTTATATTCCCCATAATTTTTGATGTTCGTAAAACTATAAGGTTACTTTGTAAAGG
>NZ_JBFUKT010000248.1:0-3619 GCF_056400705.1 Paenisporosarcina sp. P5_A11 | reverse complement strand
CCACGGCACAGAAGGATTTGAATATTGTTGGTAATAACCCATACGCTGGTTCAAAAGTTGTTCTTTGGATTGTTCGCTTTCAGCTGTAGCAAGCGACGAAAAAGCGAAAAAACTCAGCACCAAAAAAATCGGATATCGAAGACTCTGGAACAAAAATAAAACCCTCCTTTTAGCATCACATTCCATAGTTTCTCCATTTCATTTATTTTCATGATTCATTTAGTTGACATGAAAAAATTGCCACCTTCAGGAGGAAAGAAGAGGACAAACTAAAAAAGGTTTTGACCAAAAAATGCACAGATTCCACCTCAAAATTTACTTATTTCATAAAACCCAAAAAATCACAGCAAAAATTTTTTTTAATAACCACTCTGAGTTCTAATCTTCAGTAAAAGGAATTGGGGTCTTGATATTGGTCATATCAAAGCACCCTTAAATAGGGCAAAAATTTGTTGTGTGCTTAAGAGTATAATTTGTTGCTTAAAGTAAAAAATATTGATAATAATTGAATTAGGGAAGTGAAGAATTGAAGGAAAAGTATACTTTAGCGTTATCTACAATTATTCTTGTAAGTTCCATTTTTTATGCTGGATTTAATGTGTTTGCTGATAAGGGTCGTCGCCATTACGAACAAACGGGAGAAGTGGTGTGGGATATAAAAACGGAAGAGAAAATAATCGCACTTACTTTTGATGATGGTCCTCATCGAAAATATACTGGTGAAATTTTAGATGTATTAGATAAATACGATGCCAAAGCTACCTTTTTTATTATTGGTGAAAATGCTGATAAGTATCCAGAACTTGTATTAAGAGTGCACGATGAAGGGCATGAAATAGCAAATCACACATACACTCACCCATTTAAAACAACAATTACTAAATTAGAGAAGGAATTAGAACAGACCAATGAAACAATATACAGTATTACGGGCTCTTACCCAAAGTTATTTCGACCTGTTGGCGGACAATATACAGATGAAATGATAAAGTTGGCTGTGGGCAAAGGATACAAAGTTGTCATGTGGTCTTGGCACCAAGATACAGAGGATTGGAAAAACCCAGGTGTAAAAAAAATCGTCAATAAGGTATTGAATGTTACAAAACAAGGCGACGTCATTCTTTTCCATGATGGTGGTGGCAATCGGAAACAGACGGTGAAAGCGCTCGAGGAGATTTTGCCTGAACTTCAAAAAAAAGGGTACCAATTTGTAACTATTTCTGAACTTATTGAGTACAAAAATAACAAATAAAAGAGTTTGAAATAGGAGAATTCTCTCACTTTCCAATACTGGAGAAGATGCGTTCTGTACTATCCAAATAGTGATTCAGAGGCACAGGTAGGAATCTAGGATATGCTCGTCGTTCAAAGTGAATTGGACGCATTAATAATGAGTAATGGAAGTAATAGTCTGAAATTTATTCAGGCTTTTTATATTTGAGATTAATGAAATTCTTAATATGTATCAGTATTAAATTATTTGTCCGAAACAAAACTACCTATTCCAAAAGTTAATAAATTCGTTGAACAAAAAACAAAAGTCAATCTTGGGCTTATTTGAGTTTTTAGAGGGGCAAACATTAAGAGCTGCTTTATACAATGAAGAGGTTGAGGAGAAAAGACTAGAAATGATATTCAACTTTGAAAAAATACTTTCTCAAATCCATTCAACCACTTGTCCAAGTGAAATAATACACGAAAAACCTTGGCTTGATGAAATGTTATATCAAGCAGAATTTAATCTAAAAAACTTCAAGGTTGATGGAACTGAAGAATTATTAAAAAAGATAAAAGTTAATAAACCTAGTGAATACAAACAGACGTTAATACACGGGGATTTTACGATTGACGATGTTTTAGTCAAGAACGGGGTAGTTACTGGGGTTATTGATTGGGGTGGAGGATCGTATGGAGACCCGCGGTATGATGTTTCTTTAGCTATACGTCCTAAACCTAATGTATTTGATAATGAAGTAGACAAACAAATGTTCTTTGAAGGGTACGGAGAAAAGATAATTAATAATCAGGAATATGATTATTTTGTTAAAGGAATATATGAGTTCTTTTAATATTTTCTAGCTTTTAGAATGAATTTCTTTGTTCAACTAACGAGGCAGGTTAATGCAAGAAGGGATGTTTTTTATGAAAGAAATTAAATCGAAATCCATTCAACCTAATTTAAGAAAACTTTTATCCTTATCAACCATATATCTAATCGCCAGTGCGAGAGTTGTATGGTTATGAATTTGAAGATGATGTTATTGGTTGTATAGGAATAGAATTTTCAGGTCCAAAACGTTGTGAAATAAAATCGCAGTATCTCCCGAACATAGAAAAGAAGGTATCGGAAGATCTTTAGTTTCTGCTGAGACCGATAAAGATGCTGTGAATTTTTATGAAAATTATGGATTCAAAATAACGAGTCTGGGTGAAAAGTATCCAGGTGTGGAACGTTTTCAATGTATTTTAGAAAGTAAATAGGACTTTGCCTTCTTCAACTAACGAGGTCCTTTAGTTGAAGAATGAAGTGACCCCATAAAGTTAGACAGTATATTTCGTTAGGCTACCTTTTACATGGCAGTCTTTTTTTATGAACCTAGTTGAATACTTCCCAATCGTGGTGTTATGTCAACCCGATATGTATGTTCTATGCAATCAAGCTCAGAAAATGTAAAAAATTATGAATTTTGAAACTTAATAAGCATCTCACTCGTTATAGTGGGACATAAATAAGGTGGGAAAATGGAGTTAGCTGAACAATATCAACAGATTCTTTAACATAACTTAGGACAAAAAAACACCTTCAATATATTCAACACTTGAGATAAGGTGTTGATATTGAAGGTGTTTTTCTTCTGCCTTTTTATAAAAAAGTCTTCATTTTCATTATCTACGTCCATAATTAATCCATTGAACTCCGTCACGTTCTTCCAGTTGAAATCCACGCCAGCCTTCAGCGAGTTTTGCTTGTTGAGCTTCAAAATCATCTACACGAATAAACATAACTTGGTTCCATATCGGAGAATTGACTTCTTGCAAATCTTTCACAAAAATAAAACGCATAAGACCGTTATACTTTTCTTTTAGTGCCAAGATTTCCATACCTTGTACGAACTTGTCCTTCAAGCTCGGTATATTTGAAGTTGCCACTGTACAACAAACGTAACGATAATCATGATGTTGTTGAGATAACTCTTGCATAATAAGAATCGCTAGCGTTTTTTGTAATTGATTACCACGGTATTCAGGCAACACGTTTGATATTTCTTGATATATAACCTTTTGTAATTCTTCTACTTTCAAACCAATATCAAGTCCTAGATGTTCCTCATCTATTTGTGGAAMTAGCAAAGCCCGAAAGGCAATCAGTGTTTCGTCGACAAATGCACCAATCATTAAACCGTTGCCATTTAATATAAATTGGAACTCCTCCATTGAGAGGGGTTGTAATATTTMTTTGTTAGTTAATGAATGAATTATTTGTTCTTGTACAAATAATATATCTGACAAATGATCCAGTGTTAAAGCCTGAACAATAAATGATTGTTCAACTTGATTGTTTTTTTTAATGGTTCCTTCAAATATGGGACTCAACATAATTCGTCTCCTTAACCGCCGC
>NZ_JBFUKT010000247.1:0-3645 GCF_056400705.1 Paenisporosarcina sp. P5_A11 | reverse complement strand
AAGCAGTACTAGCTCAGAAGATGAGTTTGCGCTATATCGATCGAATATTGTTTGAATGGAAAAAGAAAAATGTTAAAACAATGAAAGATGTTGAAAAACAAGCAAGTCAATTCAGAACAGTTCCAGAGCGAACATCGACACCCCCTCAGAAAACGAATAAAGTGCCATTTTATAATTGGTTAGAAGAGCGAGAGTAGGGAAGTGAGTTTATGTTAACAAAAGGGCAATGGGAGTATTGCTTATCAGAAATGGATAGGATGTTTCCTGATGCTCATTGTGAACTTGTGCACAGCAATCCATTTGAGCTGACGATTGCAACATTACTTTCTGCACAATGTACTGATGTCCTCGTTAATAAAGTGACACCAGGACTATTTGCCAAATATCAAACACCTCAAGATTACTTGAATGTTCCGATTGAAGAGCTCCAAAATGACATAAGATCAATCGGATTATTTCGCAACAAAGCTAAAAATATTCAAGCTTTAAGCCGAATGGTTATCGAACAATTTAACGGAGAAATCCCCGCTAACCGAGATTTGCTAACCACACTTCCGGGAGTAGGCAGGAAGACGGCTAATGTCGTTGTATCTGTAGCATTTGATATCCCTGCTTTAGCAGTTGATACACATGTAGAACGTGTGTCAAAACGCTTAGGACTTTGCCGTTGGAAAGATTCCGTTTTACAAGTAGAAGAGACAATTATGAAAAAGACACCAAGGGACAAGTGGTCTCGAACCCATCATCAACTAATCTTCTTTGGTCGGTATCACTGCAAAGCACAAAATCCACAATGTCCAGTTTGTCCTCTTTTACCGTTGTGTCGTGAAGGTAAGAAACGTGTTAATAAAGGGTTGGTCTTAATTGATCCGATTTGATAGAGACTCACAACAAGAGAACGTAAATGTCATTTTACAACAATGGTCATCTGTAAAAGAACGTCTTCAACATGGTTTTGAAATAAAGAACAAAGAAGTTCATTCTTACATGCTTGAGGCCATTTCACTTTATAATAAATTACTTGTAGAAGCTTCAGGAACAGACGATTTTGATGCGAACGACTTGAACAAATATGAAGTTCTCCCCCTAAACGGAGTAGAACGCTATGAATTTATCGTTATGCATCCGAGTCATTATGCAGCTTATCGGCAACTTAATGAGTTATTTGAAGAAACGAAAAAGAAAATCGCACGTCTTCGAATTCAAAATAAATAGAAAAGAAGCAGACCCTTAAAAGGAATCTGCTTCTTTTTTCGTTATGGAGGTGAATGATTCTTTTGTTTAGTCTTTATTCTTGCCACGGGTTACTTTATCGGTCAAGCCTTCAATTATTGTAGACTTGGTGACTCACCAGTACCTTCTGCTGGTGGTTCCGGTGCTACGCCACCCTCTTCAGGAGGCGTTGGCTCTTCAACAGGAGGTTCTACAGGTACTTCGGGTTCTATAGGTTCCTCAACTGGTGGAGTTGTTCCTTCACCGTTGCCATTCCCGTTGCCGTTGCCGTTGCCGTTGCCATTCCCGTTGCCATTCCCATTGCCTTCTCCTTCATCTACAGGAGGAGTAACCGGTTCTTCTACAACTATACCTTCGATTTCAAGAGTAGTGCTTGCAGGAGAACTGACAACATCATCTGCAATGGCTACTACGGTAAATGTATACGTACTACCAGGTGTTATCCCAGTTACAATTAACCCTTTTTGGTCAGTTTTTTGAAGGACAGTAGGACTACCACCATCTATAGAGAATGATACTTCATATGCAACTTTCAGTTCTTCTCCGCCACGTTTAGGTGCTTTGTGCTTCCAAGTTAGAGTGGCAGTTTGATCGCCTTCACTATACTCAGCTTTGAGTTTTGTTGGAGCGTCTACTTCAGTTTTTTCATATGCTTCTGACACTTTCTTAGGCTCAGTGCCACGAACAAATAATTCAGTATGTTTCAAATTGCTTGGTGTATATTCACTAGCCAATCGAAGAGGGGAGGTACCAACTTCAACAGTTGCTTCTACTACAGAATTTGGACGTTTGAAAAGAGGTGTCTCTTTGCCTTGAGAAACTTTGGTCATGACATTTTTAAAGATGCGTTGAGCAAATGTTCGTTCTTCTTGGTTATCTGCATTTATCGCACTATCCCTATCTTTATACCCAGTCCATACTGCGACAGAATAATTTGTTGTGTACCCAGCAAACCAAATATCAGGCACGGATCCATCATTTAAATTCCATTTTTCATATTCATCTGCACTATAATTTGTTGTTCCTGTTTTACCGGCAACATCTAATCCAGGAATAATTGCAGCTTTACCGCTAGCTCCACGTCGATCACTGACAACGTCTCTTAACATATCTGTCACCATGAATGCAGTTGAATCTTTCATAGCAGGAGTAGTTTTTGGTTTATAGGTTTTTTTCGTTTTACCATCACGGAACACGATTTCTCGGATGGTATAAGGTTGAGAATGCATACCATTGTTACCAAAAGCAGCATAAGACGCTGCTAAATCGATTGTGTTTATTCCAGTTGTGGCACCTATTGCAGCAGATTCATTTCCTAAGAACTTGCCTTCGATTCCTAATTTATTCGCAAATGCTGTACGATCGTCTTGTTCAACTGCTTTAAAAGTTTTCACAGCTGGAACATTTCGTGAACGATATAATGCTTCACGTATCGACATAGCACCTAAATAGTCGTTATCGAAGTTTCTAATTTCTTGATCTTCGCCTGTATATTTCATTTTTTCATCCACGATCGTATGACCAGTTGACCAATTTAGATATTCAATTGCAGGTCCATAATCAAGGATTGGTTTAACTGTAGAACCAATATGTCGATCAGTGCGATCTTGCGCAAAATTGGTAGGAAGGTCAGCACCATAATCTCTTCCTCCACCAATGGCAACAATTGCACCCGTTTTTGTATCTAATACCGTTAAACCGGCTTGCATATTTTCGGTTGGGAAGTTTTCACCTTGTAAGGTTTCTTCTACAGAAGTTTGGGCTTGAGGATCTAAAGTTGTGTAGATTTCAAGTCCATCTGCAATAGAATAACCCTTTGCTTCAAGCTCATTTTTCATTACATCGTAGAAGGCTGGATATTTAAGCGAATTTGAAACTTGTCGGTTTTTTTCAGCCACCAATCCATCAGTAACTGGAATTGCTTGTGCTGCTTCTTTTTCAGCTGTCGTGATTTTTCCGTGCTGTTCCATAAGTGAAAGTACAATGTTTCTTCTCTTCTCAGCAGCTTCTGGGTGCTTGAAAGGATTATAATTGTTAGGACTTTGTGGAATTCCAGCTAACGTAGCCATTTCTTGCAACTCTAAATCTTTTAAGTCTTTACCATAGAAATATGTTGCTGCTGTACCAAAACCATACGTGGTACCCGACATTAATACTTTGTTAAAATACATTTCGAAAATTTCTTCTTTTTCATATTTCTTTTCTAATTGATAAGACAAATAAGCTTCTTGTGCTTTTCGCTTCAATGTTTTTTCATTTTTAAGAAATGAATTTTTTATTACTTGTTGAGTTAATGTACTGGCACCTTGTGAACCAAATCCATTTGTAATGTTCGCAAGAATTGCGCCACCTAAACGATAAAAATCCATACCACCATGCTGGTAGAATCGAACGTCTTCAGTTGCTAAAATC
>NZ_JBFUKT010000246.1:0-3693 GCF_056400705.1 Paenisporosarcina sp. P5_A11 | reverse complement strand
GAACAACCGTCCATACGATAGCTAATTTAGCTAACATAAATGGAGATGTAACCAAGGCAATAACTGCTGCTGGAGCGATCGCGATAATTGGACCTAAATAAGGTACTACACTTGTAATCATGGCTAATACGCCAAGTAATAATGCATATTTCATCCCTATAATTAAGAATCCAATAAACACCATAAAGCCAATACACATCGCTACTAAAATTTGCCCTTGGACATATGCACTGATTTGTTTATCTGCATCTTTCATAACTTGATGTGTATCTTCTCTCATACGAGGTGGTAATAAATCAAGAATATAGCGCGGTAACTTTTCCCCGTCTTTTAACAAATAAAACAAGAGAAACGGGACCGTTACGATAGCTAATATTAAACCAGTTAACGTAGAGATTACTTTTCCGATACCACTTGCAACCCCACCCACAGCATTCTGAAGAGTGTTGCCAATATCTTCGGGAATTTGCTTCATAAGGGTATCAACGTCAAATTCTAAGTCTGCATAGTAACTCGAATAAATCGAAGTTCGAAGAAACGCATCAAAAGATATCGCAAGCTGTTTGAAATATTCAGGAAATTCTTGAATCAGATTGGTTAATTGAACTTTTAAAAACGGGAATACAAGGAGAATTAATGTTGTGAGTAAGCCGATTAATACAAGGAAAATAATTAAAATACCCCAAATTTTCGGGATTTTCCATTCTATTAATTTTCGCAATAACGGTCGCAATAGGTAATAACCAATGGTTGCTAAAATAACAGGCAGTACCACATTTGCTAATAACACTTGGAGTGGATAAAAAACAAATGAAACGACATCAAAAATCCAAATAATTAATCCAACTAAAAAAATTAAAAACAATAAGAAGAGCGTGTTTTTTCCACCTAGAAACTGAATAAATCTAGTGGAGAAAAAGGAAGTTTTTTCATGTTGCATAATTTGTCCTCACTTTCGAATTCTCCTAATCTATAAATGATTACAATGAACTTTATCATACAGGAAAAATGCGTTGATTATCAAATAATCAACGCAGTGGCATCCCAATGAATTCACTTAGAGCTGCTTTATTTTCTTCTAGATTAATTTCAATAACTGATCCTACTCCAGGATAAGAACCATAATCATAACTTTTTTCTATAGGTATTGTTAATTTGTTAATTTCTACTCCTCCGCTAAACGCAAGACTAAGTACTTTTCTTACTTCATCGGTTGTGGAGTAATCAGATTGGACATACCCCTGGATAGCACCAKCAAATTTAGGATAATGAACAGCATTAGTAGGGCTTAGCACTTCGTCTTTTAGTGCTTCTATCACTTTTTGCTGCCTTGCAACTCGTCCAAAATCACCTTCAGAGTCAGCACGGAATCGTGCGTAGCCTAGAAGCTCTTTTCCATTTAATTGCTGAACACCAGGTTCAAGTGAGACACCAATTTTCTCAGACATTGCTTTTTCGACATCAACTTCCACGCCGTTCGGTGCAACGACATCAACTAAAGATTCAAAGTTGTGAAAATCGATAAGTGCGTAATGATGGATTGGTACTCCAAACATGCCAGAAATAGTATCTTTAACTAATTGAACGTCACCTAAATAATAAGCCGTGTTCAACTTATAGCTTTTATATCCAGGAATTTCAGCATAGATATCTCTCATAAATGACACGACGTTTACCTCGTCTGTTTCTTTGTTCCACGAAACAAGCATCATCGTGTCAGAACGTGATTGTTCCTCTCCTCTAGTATCTACTCCAAGAACTAACACATTTTCAATTGAAGGATTCTTTACGTCTAGAGGATCTCCAGTAAACTCAATATCTTTTTGTTCGACAGCAGAAGCTAATTTTTGTCCAGCTTTATATTGAACAAATGAAAACACACTAATTCCTATAATTAATAGAAATAAAATAGTCATAATAAAACGTCCATAACGGAACTTTCTTTTCCTTCTCATGGATCTACGATTTGGAACTTGTTCTTCCAAAATGTTCCCCCCTTTAATACGTACGAATAATAGAACGAATTATAAACAATTAAGTTGCATTTTTTCTACTCAATCATAGTTCTTGAGCACAAATGATGCAAGTGCTACACTATGATTTATGAAGAGTTTGAAAGGGGTTATGAAATGGAGAAAGCTACATTTGCAGGTGGTTGTTTTTGGTGTATGGTTAAACCCTTTGATCAATTTGACGGAATTGATTCTGTTATCTCAGGTTATATGGGTGGACATGTCCAAAACCCAACTTACGAAGACGTGAAAAAAGGAAATTCCGGTCATCTTGAAGTTGTACAAATTCAATTTGATCCTACCATTTTTACATATGAGCGATTGCTAGATATTTATTGGCAGCAGATTGACCCAACAGATGATGAAGGTMAATTTCAAGATCGCGGCGAGTCATATAAAACAGCTATATTTACACATAGTGATGAACAATTTGAAAAAGCAATAATTTCAAAAAATGCCCTCGCTGAAACTGGTCGTTTTTCAAAACCGATCGTTACACCTATTTTACTGGCACAAACATTTTATATCGCAGAAGAATATCACCAAGATTATTATAAAAAAGAGCCGGAACATTACGCAGAAGATCGCGCTAAGTCCGGCCGTGATAACTTCATCCATGAGAATTGGAAGAAGTAATTCAGTTTCTAGCCTTGCGTATGCAAGGCTTTTTTGTTTAATAATAGTGTAACTACTAACATCCCCAAAATTAATACGAGCATGACATAGTATGTCATTTGATGCGTACCGCTATAGTCATACAATATTCCAATTGCGAGTGGAACAAGTCCTCCCATTATAAAACCACCAGTTTGAACCATCGCAGTCCAAGCATTTGTTTCTTTTGAATCAGTTGTTTCATCAAGTGGTAACAGCAATGCTAATGGGAACAACCCTCCAAGTGTAAATCCTAATAATATCGAAGCGGGCCAAACAAGTGTAACATTCCCTGTTAATAGGAGTACAAGTCCAAGTGTTCCAATAAAGAGTGAGAAATAAATCCAAAATGAGCGCTTTGGGAATTTTTCAAGTAATAAAGGAATAGAAATGTTAGCTATAATTTGTGAAACTGTCATAACACTAATGACTGATCCTGCTTCAATCACACTAAATCCTAATTCACTTACTGCAGATGCCAGCCATGTTGTTAATGAGAAGAACAATGAAGCTTGAAAACCAAAGAATAATAATATCAGCCACGCTCTTCTATTTGTCCAGGGTGAACGGAATGTTACTTCTAGTTTATCAGTTGAAACTGTTCGTTCTTGCTGCGGTGTCATCACGATAAACCAGACTAAGTATGCAATTAATGCTAATGAAGACCAAAAGGCAAGCGCAAACTCCCATTGCTCACCAATCAACACATACAATACTCCAGTTAATCCCGCACTCAATGTTGCACCAACCCCCATTCCTAAAGAATAGATGCCGATAGCCGAAGCCATTCGAGTCGGGAATTTTTCTTTGATTAGCGAAGATAATATCGGACCGATTATGGCAATCGCCACACCAATGATAAATGCTGTTATCAAAAGTGAAACGTAATCATGGAACAAAGCACGCGACAGAGTTAATATCCCGATTACACCGATGAGTAAAGAAACTCCACGTCTTTGACCAAATTTATTAAACCAATGTACAGCGAGTGGTGCGAATAACCCCATACAAATAACAGGTATAGCTG
>NZ_JBFUKT010000245.1:0-3694 GCF_056400705.1 Paenisporosarcina sp. P5_A11 | reverse complement strand
CACTTCTTGGTTTGAAGATTAGTTGTGGCCATAAAGAAGCGCGAGGACATAAAATCGACAATGCTTTGAATTTATTCGATGCACTATTTTCTACGATGAAAAATGCACACGATGAAAAGTATATTTCTCGAAAGCATGAAAAAGATATTATTTTTATCCCCGTAGATGATACGAGTGCTACTCAATTTAATCTAAATGAAGAAATGAAAAATGCATTAATTGAAAAAGGGCGTAGTAGCGCCATCCACTTCCTAAAAACATGGTCACCGACAACCGATATAAAAACTAAACAAACGATTTATCATATTCTTTAAAATTAATCAAATTATTATTGGAATCCATCTACCAATACGGTTGTGGATTCTTTTTTTATAAATATATAAATGAATAAGTGGTAATAATTTTTCTGGAGGTCAATCAAAGAAATATAAAGACAATTAAACAGTTCGTAAATGTCCACTTTTACGAATTGTTTTAAATTGCTTATACTTAGCCGTTTATATCATTCAACTCATTAAAATTGAGGGGGGAAAGTGATTCAATCTCCTCGCTACACCACGTTCAACAACGGAAATGCCACTAAGACAATCCATTAGTGAAAAAATCCTCCAACAATTCAATTAGTTGATTTGTTGCATCAAGTGTTATATAGTAATTGACGGGTCAATTATTGACTTATCAATTACCTGAGAGAGGTGAATGTTTTGTCCAACTCATGTTCTGAAGAAGGAAAAATTGTCTATCGATTATATGAGATTAGTAAACAAACAAGCCCGAAGTTTGAGCGCTGCACAGGAATCAGTCAATCTCGTTTAGACATTTTAAACAAACTGTATGAAATAGAGGAAATTAGTCAGACGGAACTACAAAAAGAAGTGAACATAGATCATGCTGCTGTCACGAGGCACTTAAAGCAACTCGAAGAAAAGGGAATGGTATCACGACGCAAGAATCCCGCTGACAATCGATTTACGTTTGTTCGTCTTACAGGTGAAGGACGTGAAAGAATCGTTGCTTACCAGGACGAGAAACAACGATTCATTTCAAAAGTTTTGACAGGTTTTACAGAAAAGGAACGTTCATCACTATTGGAAATGCTTACTCGGATACAAGACAATGTTAAAAATATTGATCCGAACGACTTAGAATCATTTAATAATGCAACACGCAACTAATCAAACTACAGTAGAACTAAAGGAGAATATATATAATGAACCAAACACTAATAAATGACTTTAATGAAATAGTAACAGGACGACGCTCTATTCGGAATTATGACCCAACCGTAAAAATCAGTCGTCAAGAAATGACCGAAATATTAACTAAAGCAACTCTTGCTCCTTCATCGGTAAATCTACAACCTTGGCGTTTTGTTGTCATTGATAGCCCAGAAGGCAAAGCGACATTAGCTCCCCTTGCAAAATTTAATCAAACTCAAGTGGCAACTTCTGCTGCGATGATTGCTGTATTTGCAGATATGAATAGCCTAGATTATGCAGATGAAATTTATGGACAAGCAGTGGATGAAGGGCATATGCCAGCTGAAGTAAGAGATATTCAGTTACCAGCTATAAAAGGATTGATCAGCACCATGACACCCGAGCAGTTGAAAGATATGAACTTAATCGATGCTGGTTTAGTGTCCATGCAGTTAATGCTAGCTGCAAGAGCTCACGGTTATGACACGAATCCAATCGGTGGCTATGAAAAGGTTCTTATAGCAGAAGCTTTTGGCATGGATAAAGAGCGTTACTATCCTGTTATGCTTATTTCAATTGGTAAAGCTAAAGATAAGGGTTACCAATCTGTCCGTCTTCCTGTTGATACAATCACAGAGTGGAAATAAAGAGAACTTAACTTAACCAAACAACATAAGAAAAGAGGAACGCATACAATGATTATTATTCACGCTGGATTTCAGATACAAGCAGATAAAGAAAAAGCATTTTTAGAAGAAATTCGCCCATTGATTGCTGCTTCTAAAGCTGAACTCGGGAATGTAGCGTATGACTTAATGAAAGATATAGAAAAAGAAAACGTCTATACAATGGTAGAAGTGTGGGCAGATTCTGCCGCTGTCGATATTCATAACAAAAGCGAACACTTCACATCCTTTGCCGGTAATGCTCCACAATATTTTGCAGCACCCTTAGATGTGAAACTTTACGACGCTACTGAAACGCAAAAAATATAGGTAAACGTCCCACAGTTGCATAGCCGATAAAGAATCCAACACCATAAATAGGTGCTGGATTCTTTTATTTATACAAGTAACATGCTTTTGGTATGCAATTTCACAATATATACTCAAGAATTCTTCCTCATTCCTAGAGTGCTCACGTCTCGGTAAACCTTTCCGTCACATTATAAGTAATTCCCATGATTTTTTTGTGGTAGCAGTAATTAGAGGATTATCTTCTTCTGTTATTGAATGTTATGTAGAACGTAAATTAACTAGAAGGAGCCGAATCTAATGTTAAGTACTAACCTGTTAACTCAAATATAAGAACTTGAAAAGGAAATCTTTGAAAAAAAGAAGCAATTAACTCAATTAAGAAAAGCAGTACCAGAGAGACTTGTTAAGAATTATGAATTTATATCCACAAATCATCAGAAATTAACTTTACTCGAATTATTTGGACCTAAAGATGAACTTTTTGTCATTCATAATATGGGGAAAAGTTGCTCGTATTGCACGATGTGGGCTGATGGATTTAATGGCGTTCATCATCATTTAATGGACAAAGCTAGTTTTGTAGTGGCAAATCCCGACGATCCGACTGTTCAGGAAGATTTTGCAGCTTCACGTAAATGGCAGTTTACAATGATTTCGGTAAAGGAAACTACCTTCACTAGCGATATGGGTTTTCAAAATGGTTCAACCTTAACCCCAGGTGTCTCTACGTTTAGTAAAGATGAAGATGGGAATGTCTCATGCACAGGCGCAATTTGGACCTAACGACGATTATTGTGTGACTTGGCCATTATTTGATTTACTCCCATCTGGAGCGAGTGATGTGGTTGCCAAGAAAAAGCTAAACAATCAATCAGATTATCAATTGACGAATAATATTGCGATCGGCGAAACAAATTATGAAAATGCTCTTAAATTTTATGAAACTATTTTAGGGATGAAGAATGTACATTCTTTGAAAACAATTCGGCTAATCAAGTTTTCTTTGAATTCGCAGTTGAAGATTTTAAATCTGCTAAAAAGTTACTTGTAGAAAACGGCTGCATCATTACAAAAGAATACAAGGATACAAGCGTAATAATTGCTGATCCTTATGTCTTAAGGTTTCACCTGTTCGAAGTGAAAAAAAACTAAGGTTCCTCCTTTAGATGACACGGAATTGATGTTGTAACAAAAGTATGACTGTTTTTTACTTAATGCGCGTCTAATCAGTCTTTATTGAGTTGTTTCATATGACAAATAGATGTCAATTTGATGTCATGAAGGGCTTTTGGTTTAAATTTACCAAAATGTTCGTTAAGATGCAGACTAGGCTTTAATTAAAAATAGAGTATGAAGATATGAAAGGGGATAACATGTACATGAAATTCAAAAAAATACTACTACCGTTTGTAGCTGGCGCTTTAGCTTTAAGTTTAGCTGCTTGTAACGACGATGATAAAGCAACAAAAGAAGAAACACCTAAGGAAGAAACAGCAAAAAAAGATGCTAGCCAAGAAG
>NZ_JBFUKT010000244.1:0-3760 GCF_056400705.1 Paenisporosarcina sp. P5_A11 | reverse complement strand
TATTTAAATAGCCTTCATATCCTAAAGCGATTACAAAAATACTGAAGAAAATAGTGTGTGAAGACATAAAATTTTCATCAAATTTCAAGTCATAAAAAATATTAATTAATAGTAAAAACATAGCCGCCAAAAACCCTACTATCATACCTTCGTTTGAGTTCTTCTGTTGTTCTTCTGTCATTGTTCTAAAGAATAATTTCATAATTCATGCCCTCACTCTGTTTTTCTGCACATTATTCTGTTTTCGACATGTATTCTTATAATTCCTTTTTTCCCTCCGTACAATAATACAATCCATTACATTAAGCGTAAAAGGGTTTACACTTCAAATAAAGTTTTCAGTGAATTGGTTACTGTCTCCCATGCTGTTGACGAAAGATTGATTAGCTTAAAGTGTTCAACGTCTGGAAGGACGATCAACTGAACTTTATCGCCCTGTTCAATTGCTTTTCGATGATACTCTACACTCAAATCAACTGGAACATGAAGGTCTAACTCACCATGAATTATTATTTGGTTAATATTCAAGGGCAATAATTCAATCGGCGAAGCAAATCTATATCGATCAGATACTTCTTTGGGTTCACCAATAAAAGATGCAACGGGACTATTCATCCCTTTTTCATCATGGATCTCCACATCCACCTTAAATCCAAAACCCCAGCTAAACTTATTACATTATGTTTGGGTATTTGCAGTGTATTAACTTGAACTTTTTTAATTTGTGATGCCAACCGTAGAGCTAACTGCCCCCAAATCCAATTATGTTGAGTTGTTGAGAGAAATTAAATATCTAAATGAGCTGAAAAAGAAAAAGCGGTGCTTTGAGTTATACATTTTTACGGACATTTTACAGTTTTGTACTTCATAACAGAACCCGTTACATTGATAGGTCCTTTTTTACGTTGACAATAACTTATCGAAAATATAAATGGTTTTCACAATCATATAATTCGAGATACACACTAAAATATCCTTTTATTTCCTTTTATCTCACTTTTTAAATATGATTTTTTCACCTTTGTGGACTTATCGTCGCAACTTTTCATTATTTTATCGTAACTTTCTTCATTATTGTCTCAACTTCTCGCGATATTGTCTCAACTTTCCACGTAATCGTCGCAAATATCCAATTATCTCCTAATCCCCAAGCTCCAGTACCAGTAAACAACAAAAAAGACCTGATTCGCTTTTACGGCGAGGCAGGTCTTTTTTGAATCAATTACTCAACTTCGTACTGTCTAATTGCATAATTACATGACAGTTGCTTCTGGTTCGTAGCTGATGATTTCGYGGATTGAATTGTTTTCATTCATGATGGCTACAGTTGGTTTATGGTCTTTCGCTTCGTTGTTCATTACATATGCATACGATAAAATGATGACGACATCGCCTTTTTGAACAAGACGAGCTGCAGCACCGTTTACACAAATAACTCCACTTCCACGTTCTCCTGAAATGATATACGTCTCAAAACGAGCTCCGTTATTATTGTTGACAATATGAACTTTCTCATTTGGCAACATTCCTACTGCGTCTAAAAGATTTTGATCAATTGTGATACTTCCTACATAATTTAAATCCGCTTCTGTAACTACAGCACGGTGAATTTTTGAATTTAACATCATACGTAACATTGGTTACTCTCCTTTATTGTTCAACATCATATTGTCGATTAATCTGGCTTTTTCGAAAAAGACAGCTACGGCTAAAATTACTGACGAATTAGATGAGATGTCGTTCGTGAGGTTTGGATAGCTTAATAGTTCGACATAATCAATATTTCCTGAAGTACTGTTTTCTATGTGCTGTTTCGTTACTTTTTTGGCTTCATCTACATTTTGGTGCTCTTTATAATGCTCGAGACCGAGTTGAATTGCTTGATGGATAGATGGTGCTTCTTTACGCTCTTGTTCACTCAAGAAAACGTTTCTCGAACTTTTTGCTAGCCCATCAAATTCTCGTACAGTTGGAACTCGACGAACTTCAAGTGGGAAATTATAATCTCGAACCAGTGTTTCAATAATCGCTAATTGCTGTGCATCTTTTTGACCGAAATATACTCGTTTTGGTTCGACTAAATGGAATAGCTTTGTAACTACTTTTAATACGCCATCAAAGTGACCTAGTCTAGAAGCACCACAAAGAACATTCGCTTGTGCTCCTGCACGTATCGTAATTCCACCATCTTGGGGATACATTTCATTTACTTGAGGGAAAAATAATAAATCTACTCCCGCTTCTTTTGCCATTTTGATGTCTCGATTTAAATCACGAGGATATTTATCCAAATCTTCATTTGGACCAAATTGTGCAGGATTAACAAAGATACTCATGACGACAAATTCATTCTCTTCCCTCGCTTGATTGGCAAGTGACATATGTCCTTCATGTAAATAGCCCATCGTTGGCACGAAACCAATGCTCTTGCCAGTAGTTTTCGCTTCATTAATGCATTTTTTTAAGTCCGCAATTAATTGTATTTGAATCATTTTTTTCCTCCGTATAACTGTTGGTATTCATCGTCTTTCATTGTAAACCGATGTTCCTCTGCAGGAAAGGCACCAGATTTCACTTCTTCTACATATTGAAATAATCCTGCTGAAATTTCGTTGCCGGCTTGTGCGAAGGCTTTTACAAATTTCGGCATGTGATGACTTCCATAAGTCACGGTGTCATGAAAAACAAGAACTTGGCCGTCTGTTTCAGCCCCTGCACCAATGCCGATTACAGGAATAGAGATTGTTTCTGTAATTGTTTTTGCTAATTGATAAGGTATACATTCTAGAACGACCATACAAGCGCCAGCAGCTTCGCAGGCCTTGGCATCTTCAATCAATTTTTGTGCAGCATGTGCCGTTTTTCCTTGTACTTTATAGCCACCTAACACGCTAGCTGATTGAGGCAATAAGCCAAGATGTGCAATTACTGGAATACCTGTGCGAGTCAATAATCGAATGACTTCGATTATTTCGTCTGCTCCCTCAATTTTTAGAGCTTGCGCATTGGTTTCTTGGAATAACCGAACGGCGTTAGCAAGTGTCTTATCGACTGAACCATGGTATGATCCAAACGGCATATCTACTGCAATAAATGTGTTAGGTGCTCCACGTCTAGTTGCTTTTCCATGGTGGATCATGTCTTCCATCGTGACTGGGATCGTTGAGTCATACCCAAGTACAACCATGCCAAGAGAATCTCCAACTAGTAGAATTTCGACACCTGCATTTTCTGCAAGTTTCGCAGTTGGAAAATCATAAGCAGTTAACATAATAATTTTATTGTTATCATTTTTCATTTTCATAAAATCACTTGTCGATTTCATTTTTCAAGCTCCTCTCTTTTGAGAGAAAACCAAAATAAAAACCCTTCCGGCCAAAAATGGACAGAAGGGTAGTTTGTAAAAGAATTGGTTTCCTCCGTCCCTGTCGATTAAGATCAAGGCAGAATTATTTAATTTCACAAGTTTAACTGAATTGCGTCAGGTGCAGTTCTACTCAGATACTGCCCATCGCTAATAMTATAACAGAATTAATTCACACATTCCATATTGATTACTTCAAGTTAATTTTGGATTTCAATATCGGCAGAATAAATTCCATGAATTTCTCCATCGTCTGTTTTCACTTGTAGAATGCCTTCATTGGTTATGCCAAGTGCTACGCCTTCAATTTCTTGATGAATCATGATTGCTTTAATTCGTTTGCCTAGTGTACAAGAATAACTTTCCCAAAGAAGCTTTAAGGGCTCAAATCCATGC
>NZ_JBFUKT010000243.1:0-3805 GCF_056400705.1 Paenisporosarcina sp. P5_A11 | reverse complement strand
AAATTTTATCCAGAACACACAACTCCTCCTATTCCATTAACCTGTACCGTTAGTTGAAAAAGATAGTGGCATTAATCCTTATTGAGCTAAAGCATCCGTTAGTTCAACAAAACTTCTAACCTAAATATACAATTTCACCATTTTCCTTTTTTGCACGAATCGTGATTTTACCGACACATTGTTCTGGATTTTTATAACCATTTTCAACTTCTCCAAATAACCTAGATAATAGAGCTTCTACTTCACCTAGTGTTGTATCTTTAGAAAGTTTATGTACACCCATTAGTTCAACGCCTTTAAAAGAGTCCTCTATACCTTGAACTTCAACTTCTCCAAATGCTTTAACTTCAATTTCTATTTTCATATTTATTACCTCCTTAAAACTAATAATACATTTACGAATTAACTTATAAATTGTTTCACTAACCTGCACTGTTAGTTCAATAGGAAAAAGTGCTGCTTATGCACTCGATGATCTTTTACAAAAGGACCCGTTAGTTCAACCACATTCATTTTCTTTTCAGAATAAACCTTGGTGGAGGTCCATATGACTGTTCTGCTTCAAAGTAGGCGAGTTTTCCAGGGATACACGAGATTATTGAAGGAAACCCTTCACCGACTGATACCTCTAAAGCCGAAGTTAAAGACATATGCTTTCCATCGATAGAATCATTCCAAGACATTGCGTAACAATCATTACCAGCACCTTGTTTTTTTAATAAATTCCCTATTTCTTCTGGGTCAGAATTAGGCTTTGGTATTTCAATCATAAATTCCTCTCTGAGTGTAGTTAAGTAATTATGATTTAATCTACCTATTGCATCCATTCGTTTTTTGCCGAAAAAAGTTCGAACAAAACTCTTTGTTGGATTCTTTTATTAAAAAAAGATTTAACAATTAAATCTTCAAGTTCTTTATCCATTTCAATTCCTCCCACAACTTAATTTCACCAAAATAAGGAAATTATTTTTAAACTAACCAGCCCCGTTATTTGAAGATCAAAAGCCCCAACTTAGACACTACATCTTTTCATTATATTACCATATTCTTGATGAGTTTCCTTTTATTATTAGAAAGAAAATTTTGTGAGATTAACGAGAAAAGCAATGCAAAAAGCAATGCTAATTTGCACAAGTTTGGTATAGAGATAAATATCTACTTGACGTAAGTGAACAGACCACCATCATTTCAGTAATGTGTAGGTATTACCCTTATTATAAAATTGATGTTTTTTTGTACTCTGATTTTCCTTGYTCTTTATATAGAAGCAACTGACAAAGTAAAASCCCTTCCACAAATAAGTTAACCCGTTCAGTAATCTGGTACAAAATCTAAATTAAACATACAAAAAGAGCCTAAATTCGCATGAATTGGGCTCTTTTGTTTACCTATATATYCTTGATGWACTTYAACTAAAGCACCTGTTAGTAAAAAATTACCACGAAAATTGAAATGATAAAATAACATATAAAACCCCAAATCCGAAATCCAAAAGATAGAACCGTTTATCTTCTTTTTGAAAATAACTTTCGATCCCATCTAAAATTGAATTAACCCCTAATAAGATGAATAACCAACGAAAGAAGTAATCAAAATCGTTGATTATACTCATTACCARCATGAACAACGCTGCTATGACGATTAAAATTTTTATAACAATAAACGGTTTTGAACTTTTCTTTTTTACCCTTTTTTCAAAAAATAATCCCATTCTAGTACCCCACCTGATTTTATTTAATCCCTTTTTCTTTAATAAAAACTAGTAATTTTTGGTATATATTATCAACATTCTTGTTCAATACAATTTATTAGCTATTCTTGATTGTCCCAACCTACATACCAGGCGTCATCTGTTAACTCATTCCATTGTAAAGTAAAATTTTTAGCGTGAATTCTTAAGCCGCAAAACCCCTGGGTGGTTCTCCAATCCAACCCAAACATTTCAAAAATAAAGCAATCATTTTCAACTCGCTTTTCTTCAAATGTCGAAAATTCCATTTCCTCTAAATCGGTGAGTAGAACTTGCTTTTCTTCAAATTTCGACTCTTTCTCATCTTCCTCTTCTTCCCAATCGGAAATCAGAACTGGATTTAAATCAACGTAGAGGAAAGCTTTACTAAACGTAACTTCATTGAAAGTCAGCCTACATTGTCCTGTTGACTTTGCAACTTTATAAGGGTTGAGAGGATGTTGTTCGGAAATGTATATATATTCAAAAACAATAATGATTGTTTCATTTTCCACTTGCATTTTTTCTACAAAGCAATCATGAAAATCGAGATAGTCGAGGTATTCGTTAGTAGTTTCGAATTTGTAACTCTTCATACAATCACCTACCTACCTATCCTTTTTTTATTACACCTTGTTCAACTAACCTGCCCCGTTAGTTTAATAAGAAAGAGGTGCATAAGCATTCCCGATGATCTTCAACTAAAGCACCCGTTAGTTGAAGAACTAGCCTATAATTCTCACTAAAACTGTGATACTAATCTAAATATGGAGAATTAAATTCCTCAACGTATAATCCAGTAGCTACAACTTTTTGACGGGCGTTATGACAATCCTTATTTGCCCCAATGTACATATAGTAATCGTATCCGAAATGAACAAAAAACTCTTTTTTGCAACTTAATTTACACCAAATAACATTCCGTAATGTTAACTTTGCTAATTCTTTGATTTCTTGAGTAGTTACGCATTTGCCAACCCACATTTTTGACAAAAATGGAGACGCATTTTGTTTTGAAACCTCGTCAGACCATATCTCTAAAGCGTTTAAATAAACCTTATTTAAACCCATCTCATCCATAAATGTTGTGATAGCGTTTATGAAGTTTGATTCTGTTCTCAAATATTCTTCTTCACTTAGTTTAGTTCCTACCTCTGAAAAACAAGTCCATTCCTTGTCATCAAGATAATTGCCAATTTCATTTCTGTTTTTTGGGTCATATTTTGTTATCCTCCAAGAAAACATCTGGTTACACACCTACTTTATTATTTTTATTATAAGGCTAATATGTAGATTTAAGATAATTTCTTCTAAACTAGACTGCCCCGTTAGTTGAAGAAGAAAAAGGCTTTACTCCTTATTGAACTAAAGCACCCGTTAGTTCAATAAGGTCTTTACTGAACTTTGCTTTTTAAATCGGTTAACTTCTTAAATTTTTTATCATAACTTTGTCGTTGAAGAAGATTATTTAGCCAAAATTTTGCTCTTTCCTCATCCTTATTTATTATAAAAATTTTAATGGCTTTTTTAAAGTTGCTACTGTATTTAAAATTTTCATCTCTCATCATATCAAGCCCTTGGTTAAGTTAGAAGCTTTACTGAATTCCTTTGTTTTGGAATATAATATCCCCAAATAAATATAACCACTAGATTTTTCTTCCTTAGTGAATTCTTGTTTAATAGCTGTATCCATAATTTGAATAGCCTTTTTAATAAGGAATAAATTCTCATAAGTATTAGCTCAATAAAAATAATCCTCATACTTTTTTAATGGTTTGATTAGTGAAATAATACCCATAAAAAACACCTCATTCCTGAATGTTCGTATTAACCTGTTCGTTAGTTCAATAAAAGGCTGCTTATGCAACCCGATGATCTTTAACTAAAGCACCCGTTAGTTCAATAGGAAACTTATTATTTCATGCTTTCCAAAATTAAATAGTCCTTTGTTTTAACGATTGTTATATCGTGTTTCTCTGCGAATTCAATTAAATGGTCATACGCTTTTGGTGGTTCGAGAACAGCTAATCTAACGTTAATCCCTTTATTTACTTTTATTTTGGCAGATTTTTTAGC
>NZ_JBFUKT010000242.1:0-3811 GCF_056400705.1 Paenisporosarcina sp. P5_A11 | reverse complement strand
ATGCTGAGCATATCTGATAATCCCTTCGTCTTTTTAGTATTAGTAAACATCTTTTTATTGTTAGTTGGAACAGTTTTAGATGGAATTGCAGCTTTAATAATTTTAGTACCCGTGATGATGCCTTTACTTGCCACCTATCAAATTGATCCAGTGCATTTTGGCGTTATTATTTGTATAAACCTAACAATTGGGTTACTAACTCCTCCAGTAGGGACTGGATTATTTATTGTATCTTCCATTGCAGATGTAAAGTTTGAACGTTTAGTGAAAGCCATTTTGCCGTTTTTAGGAATGGCAATAATTGTTTTACTAGTCCTCACTTATTGGGAAGATGCTGTCCTGTGGATTCCAAATTTGTATAAAGATTAACTTCATTCAATTTGTACATTAATTACATCCCATCTATATTGAAGGTTTTTAAACTTCATATCATAGATTGGGGTGTTTTTGCATATTAATTATTGTTTATTAATAATTCGCACCTGCGAAAAATAAATAAATAAATTATTCACGCTATTCCATATTATGAAATAGTTGCGTTGAGTGAAAAAAAAATATTCGATATATTTATTGTACTTTGATAGATAAAGAGAGGTAGGAGAAATATGGATGTAAGAGAGTTAAGAAATTGCTTTGGACAATTTGCAACGGGGGTAACGGTAATTACCTGGAAAGATGACCAGGGGGAAAGACATGGTATAACTGTGAACTCGTTTACTTCTGTTTCCTTAGATCCAGCACTCGTACTCGTTTCAATTGCGAAAAATGCAAAAGCTTGTTCAGGATTAAAAAATAGTTCATTTGTAATTAATGTGTTATCTGAATCTCAGGAATCATATGCTTGGCAATTTGCCGGTCGACCAGATGAAAATCTAGTTGTCGAATGGGAAGAATCCAATGGTCTTCCACATCTGAAAAATGCACTTGCAACGTTTGAATGTATTCCATGGGCAGAATATGAAGGTGGCGATCATATTTTGTACGTAGGGAAAGTTGAGGATTTCTCATATAGCGATGAAGAAGGACTAATATTCTTTAGAGGAAAATTTATTAAAAAAGAAATGCAGCAGCCGGCTTTATAAAGTTAACATTGGAGGAATGAAAAATGGGGATTAGATCAGGAGTAGATTATATTAACGCGTTAAAATCTCGCCAACCAGAAGTTTGGTTAGGTGGGAGAAAAATTAAGGATTTAACTAATGAGCCAGTATTTAAGCAACCAATTAAGGAACTCGCAAGACTATTCGATATGCAACACGATGCGAAATATCAGGATAAAATTACTCATATCTGTCAAGAAACTGGTGAACGTGTCAATAACGCCTTTCTCATCCCACGTAATGGAGAGGATTTGAAAGCACGCCGAGAACTGTTTGAAGTTTGGGCGCAGGCGACATTTGGTTTAATGGGGAGAACACCCGATTTCTTAGGCACTGTAATAACTGCAATGGCTTCAAATGACTGGTTCTTTAGACAGTATGGAGAACAGTGGGGAGATAATATTGTAAATTACTATAAATATATTAGAGATAACGATTTATTTCTAACACATGCAATTATTAATCCACAGAATGATAGGAGTAAAGCTTCGAATGAGCAAGAAGATACCTACACGCACTTAGGTGTTGTAAAAGAGACAGAAGAAGGCTTAATTGTTCGAGGCTCTAAAATGCTTGCAACGCTTGCACCACTTACAGATGAGGTAATTATTTATTCTTATCCAAGTTTTAAACCTGGAGACGAGAAGTATGCAATTTCATTTGCTCTTCCTATCGACACCCCTGGGTTACGGATTTTATGTCGCGAAGAAACACAGAATGGCACAAGGTCAACATGGGATCATCCATTAGCATCTAGATTTGAGGAAATGGATGCAATGTTAGTGTTTAATGATGTTTTAGTTCCATGGGACCGTGTTTTCATTAATCAAAATGTAGAAGCAGGTAATTTACTTTATCCTAAAACAGGTATCAATTTACAGCCATCCCATCAATCAGGAGTTAGGGGTCTTGTAAAACTTTCATTTGCTACAGAGGTAGCATGTTCAGTTGCAGATTCTATTGGTGTTGATGGATTCCTAAATGTTCAAAATCAATTAGCTGAGCTTTTACAAGGAGTTGAGACGATTAGGGCTTTAGTACGTGTTTCTGAGTATGAGTATGTCATGACTCCATATGGTGAAGCAATTCCAGCAATTATTCCACTTGAAACTGTCCGTGGACTATTACCAAAATTGTATCCAAGAGCAGTAGAAATCCTACAAATCATAGGAGCAGGTGGGCTTTTGATGTCACCAACTGGTGCTGACTTTGCAAATCCAGAGTTAACAGATGATATGAATAAACATTATGTTGGTCGTTCAGGAGTAGCCGCTGACGAGCGAGTACGTCTATTTAAGTTGGCTTGGGATCTTTGCGGAGAAGCATTTGGTCAAAGACTTGTTCAATATGAGAGATACTACTCAGGAGATCCTATTCGTAAAATGGCAATGTTTTACGGTATGCACAAACGAAATAATCCAACATATCCAATGGTGCAAAAAGCCCTTKAGGATTCACTAGAAATGTCAAGAACAGCCGTGACTAATTAACTTCTTTGTAAATGAAAGCGTTTTCGATAATTTGTAAATTAAAAGAAAAAACTATAAAACGGAGGTAACATTGATGACAAAATCAACTATGGCTAAATTACAAGCATTTAACTTACTGGGTTGGATTGAAGAGAACAAAGACAAACTTAAACCACCTGTTAATAATAAAGTCCTTTGGGAAGATTCTGAATTTATTTGTATGATTTTGGGTGGTCCAAATAAACGCCGTGATTTCCATGTAGATCCTTCGGATGAATTCTTTTATCAGATAAAAGGAGATTGCTTCGTTGAAATTATTAACAAAGAAGGCGAACGTGAAGTTATTACAGTTAAAGAAGGAGAGGTATTTATGTTACCAGCAATGGTTCCTCATTCTCCTCACCGTATTGCTGATACCTTTGGTTTAGTAATTGAACGAAAACGGGCTCAAGGTGAATTAGAAGATTTTGTTTGGTTCTGTGATAAGTGTAATCACAAAATGCATGTAAATCGTGTTCAATTAACAGATATTGAAAAACAAGTAAAAGGCGCAATTGAAGAATTCAATAGTAGTGAAGAACTACGCAAATGTGAGAAATGCGGCCACGTCATGTCTGAAGAAGTCGGATTATGGAAATAAGAGTAGACTTTCATACACATATTATTCCAGAAGAAATACCTGAATTCGCAAAAAAGTATGGTGGAAGTCGTTGGCCAACATTAGAAAAAACGTGTTCTTGTGGTGCTAATATCATGGTCGCTGGAAAAGTATTTCGTGAAGTGACAGATCAAGTCTGGAGTCCGGAAAAAAGAATCCGTGATATGGACGAAGAGGGTGTTGATATTCAAGTGTTATCGCCTATTCCAGTGACGTTTTCTTATTGGGCTGAAGCTGAAGCTGCAGAAGAAATGTCGAAAATCCAAAATGACTTTATCAGTAATACAGTTAAACAATATCCTGATCGTTTTATTGGTTTGGGGACTGTACCTTTGCAAGATGTAAAAGTATCGATCCGAGAAATGGACCGATGTATGCATGAGTTAGGATTAAAAGGTATTGAAATTGGCACGAATATTAATGGTAAGAATTTAGATGACCCTTCATTTTTAGCATTTTTTGAAATGGCGGAGAAGTGGGAAGTTCCACTGTTCGTTCATCCTTGGGAAACATTAGGCACAGATCGAATGCCTCGACATAATTTTATGTACACCGTTGGTATGCCAAGTGAAACAGCCTTAGCT